>JAIXVB010000615.1 GCA_027483245.1 Verrucomicrobiaceae bacterium
CTGCAACGCATGGGGCACGGCCTTTTCCAATACCCAACACCGGATGGCTATCCCGATGATGAATTGCCCTGGATGGGCACGCTGATGTGGCGTTGGAATTTCGGTCTGGCTTTAGCTTCGGGCAAACAACCGGGAGTGAAGGTGAATGAGCGAGCCATCCTCAAGGCTCTCGGAGTCAACGCGAATTCGCCATCTGTCAGCGCTTGGTTTTCCCATCTCGTGGGACGTTCGCCCAGCCCGGAGGAACTCAAGGCCTTCACCGCGGTCGATGAACCCCAAACCCTCGGGCTCATTTTGGCGAGCCCGGCCTACCAGAGGTGCTGATCCATGTCCAACCTCACTCGCCGAACTCTGCTCTCCAAACTGGCTCTTGCCGCTGCACCTGCTCTCGCCAAAGCAGAGCGCGAAGAGCACACCTTGATCCATGTCTTCCTGCGTGGCGGAGCCGACACCTTGAATCTCATCGTGCCTCATGCCGATGATCGTTATTACAAGCTGCGCCCGTCCTTGGCGATCCCCGTTCGGGAGGCGATTCGGCTCACCGACCACTACGCGTTGCATCCCGCCCTGAAGCCGCTGGAGTCGATCTTCAAAGAGGGACGATTCGGCGTGGTGCAATCTGTTGGTGTCGATAACACCAGCGGTTCACACTTTGAATGCCAGGATCAGATGGAGCACGGGGACTCCATGCACGACACGCCTGCCGGGGGTGGCTGGCTGGGCCGATTTCTGCGGCTTCGTGCGACGGACAAACAATCCCCGCTGTCGGCGGTGGCGATTGGCACCGCTCTGCCGGAATCCCTTCGTGGTGCGCCTGCTGTGAGTGTGTTGGAGCGGCTGACTGACATCGCCATCAAGGCCCCGAAAAGTGATTCTGCGCCTGTCGTGAAAGCCCTCGAAGCACTTTATGGTGCCGATGTCACGCTGCTCGGTGAGCGTGGGGTGGAAACGCTGGATCTCTTCAAAAGGGTGTCCGCTCTTCAGAACAAAAGTGACGTGCCGGCCCATGATGCCGTCTATCCCGAGGATCCTTTCGGCCATGGGCTGCGTGAGATTGCGCGTTTGATCAAAGCAGGCCTGGGCCTGCAAGTCGCCTGCATCGACCTGGGGGGCTGGGACACACACTTTTTCCAAGGCAACGCCACCGGGCAGCAAGCCGAACGCATCCGAACGCTCGCAGAGGGCATCTCTGCGCTGGAGACCGATCTGAAAGACCATCGATCCCGCTACACCATGATGATCACGACGGAGTTCGGTCGGCGTTTGTATGAGAATGCGAGCCTGGGCACGGATCATGGACGCGGCTTTGCTTTCCTGGCGCTGGGCGACCGTGTGAAAGGCGGGCAGATCCTGGGCTCCTGGCCCATTCAGTCGGATGCGGACCTGAATCTCAACACTCCTGGCCCTGGGGGCCTGCATTTGGAGACCGATTATCGCCATGTCTTCTCTGAGGTCCTTCGTGGCAGCCTGGGCCTGAGCCTTCCGGAGCAGGGCAGACTCTTTCCTGGGTTGGTGCCGAAAACGGTCGGGCTGATGTGACGCGCCTGGGACAGAACAGATTTTGGGAAAGTTTGTAACGAAGTGGGTTGTGTGGGAGTCTCACACCCATCTCATGAATTCTTGGCTGAAACCCCTCGTCATTCTCTGCGGCCTCTTTTGTGCGCTGTCTCTGGGGGTGCTGGGGTGGCTCACCGTTCAGACCACTGAGGTCGTGGATGCCCGCGATGGCTCCTTGTCTCCCAACTGGCCGCAAAAGAAAAAAGCTGCTGACTCGGGTGGTGGAAGTTCGACGGTGATGATCGCCGCCTCGAACGAAATGCAGGTCGAGGACCTCGCCAAAAAACTGGATGAGCTGAATCGAGCGCCAGGTTTGGTGCCGAGTGAACTCTTGCTCACCTTGGACTCTCCTGCAGCCCTCGCGGCTTTTCTGAAGCGTGCCGCTGAGGCTGGGTTTGAGGTGCTTTATAGCGATCCCCGTTTGTTGTCTGCCCGTGTGCGTTATGGCGATGCGGAAGCCATGGCGCGCGAGTTGAGAAACAACGCAGAAGACTACGACAACATTGGCTTGAATTACCTCGCCTGGGTGCCGGGTCTGCCAGACACCGAACGCCAAACAGACACCGCCAATGCTGGGGGAACTCAGCCTTTTGGCACCAGTGGTCTAGAGGCGATCAATGCCTCCGGTGACCGCAGCAATTGGGGAAAAGGCATCACCGCTGCGGTTCTAGACACAGGCATCACGGATCACAGCTCGTTGAGCCACACTCAGGTGAATCATTATGATCTGGTCAAAGATGGCGAAGCATTGAATGGGCATGGCACGGCAATGGCGTCCTTGATTGCCGGCAATGATGCCACCAATGGCGGTGTGGCACCGACCACCAAATTGATCGACATTCGTGTCGCGGATTCTAAGGGGAAAAGCAACACGGCTCTCGTCGCGCAGGGCATCCTGCAAGCCGTGGACCAGGGTGCCGCAATCATCAACATCAGCCTCGGTAGCACGGGCGACTCGGTGGTGCTGCGCAATGCAGTCGAGTATGCGCAAAGTCGCGGCGTGATCATTGTGGCAGCTGCGGGCAATGAGCAGCAGACCTCGCTGGCCTATCCTGCGGGTTATGCAGGTGTGATCAGCGTGGCGGCGATCGACGCCAATGGCACTCAGGCCTACTTTTCCAACAGTGGTTCCAGCCTCACGATCTCGGCACCGGGCGTGGGTATCGTGTCTGCTTATGATGACAATCGCATGGTGATCAGCAGCGGGACTTCCCAAGCCACGGCTCTGACCACTGGGGTAGTCTCCACCATGCTGAGTCGCGGGTATGCACCGCAAAACATCGCCCAAACGCTGCAAGACAATGCGCTGCCCATCAGTGCTCCGAAGGAACAGGTGGGAGCCGGTTTGGTCCAGGTGCCCAGGCTTTGAACGCTGCCGAGAGCACGCAGAGGCCGAGCATCAGCAGCGCAAACCAATCGCCGAATCGCGCATAGAGCGTCATCTCAGGTGCCCGCGGCACACTGACCTCACCGGGCAGAAAACCTTCAATGAAGGTGTTGCCGGATTCAGGGTCCTCCAGACGTGAGGTCACCCGGCCGTGAGTGTCGATGAAACACGTGATGCCCGTGTTCGCCGCGCGGACCATGGGGCGGCGCAACTCGATGGCGCGAAACAAGGCGTTGGCCAAGTGCACCTCCGTTTCTTCACTTTGGAGAAACCAACCATCGTTGGTGATATTGACAATCATCTGAGGGGCAGGGCGTGCAAAGTGTCGTGCCAGCCTGCCGACGGTATCTTCAAAGCAAATGAGCGGAATGATCTCCACTTCTGGTTGTGCCAGCTTCAAAGGCTCAGCCTTCAACCCTGGTTGAAAGTCTCCCGGCAGCACGCCTTGAAGCAACGAGAAGGGCGGGATGTCGCGAAAAGGCAAAAACTCGCCAAACGGCACGAGATGCATTTTGTGGTAGATCTGGCGTTGTTCGTAGCTGCCTTTGAACAGCACCGCAGAGACATGCGAGTTCTCGCCTTCGCGGATCTCTGTGCCGGTGAGCAAGCTGAATTCACCGCAGGAAAGCAGGTCATCGAAATAGTCTTTGTGCTCTGGCAGGCCATACAGATGCACCGGCAGAGCACTCTCCGGCCAGATCACCAGATCCGTCTGACTTTTGCCCTCTCGGGTCTCCGCATTGAGTCGCGTCCAATCACTCAGCTTGCGGTAAATTTGAGGCCCAAGTTCACCCGTCCACGCGTCCACTTGGGCGACGTCCGGTTGGATCAGCAAAGTGCGGACTTTCACGTCGTCGGTGCGCACTTCCGCCAGCTTCACCATGCCATAACCCGCCGCACTGAGGAGCAGCACCATCGCGAAGGTGAAGTCCAGGCGTGCCCGGCAACTGCCTTCACCCCGATAAACACGAGTCAATCGGGTGATCAGATTCCAGGCCGTGCAGGCGATGAAAACAGGCAAAAAGGACAGACCCATGACACCCACAAGATCGGCGGCTTGAATCAAAACCAGATTCTCATGCAGCGCGACACTGAGGCCATTCCAGCCAAAACCGGTGAACACAGTGGTGCTGCGTAACCACTCGCATGCCACCCAGGCACCGGCGGCCAAAAAAGCGGAACGAAGCGAATGCAGCGTGCTGATTTGCCAGGGGGAGTCACTCAGCGTGTGCGGGTTTGGTTTGGCAAAACGATGCGTGAACCAGGCCCAGAGACCGAAATAAAGAGCGCAGTAAGCTGACAAGCCGACCACGGCCCCGATGCCCATCAATTCAGGCCCCAGACCGATCCAATCATCCGTGCGTGCCCCGCCATAAACGCGAGAGGAATGGCGGATCCAAAACAGGTTGGGAATGAAAAAGGCCAGCCCTGTGAGGTAACCATGGAGAAAGGCGCGAGGTTTCTTTCCTGCTCCGGGAGAGATCGGCCAGAGGACAAAAAGCAGAGGGAAAAGCCAGAACCACACCATCGATTCTCTCCCCCAGCGAGGGAAGGCAAAGACGAGCAGGATGCCCGAGAAAAGAGCGCAGGCAAAGGACAGCAGACGAGGCATGGGGAGATTTGGCAAGCGGTCCCAAGGCACGCAAGGACTTCGCAGTCCAGCCCAACAAAAAAGCAGGGCTCTCGCGAGACCTGCTTCAAGGATAGGATCGAAATCTCCAGCGTTTACTTTTTGGCCAGCGCTTCTTTGATCGCGGTGGTGACTTTGACATCATCAGGCTTGTCGCCGGGCTCGAAGCGCGCCAGGATTTTGCCATCGCGACCGACCAGGAACTTGCCAAAGTTCCACTTCACATCGCCCGGGAACGGTGATTTTGGGCCGCTGAGTTCTTCATACAGCGCGTGTTTTTCCGGGCCTTTGACCGAGAGCTTGTCGAACATCGGGAAGGTGACTTTATA
>JAIXVB010000123.1 GCA_027483245.1 Verrucomicrobiaceae bacterium
AACGGGGGCATGATGGCTTTCCATGAAGGGGTCGTTGCATGCACAGAGGGCATGATTCTTTGTCAGGAAGGGGTCTGTGCATGCACAGAGGGCATGATTCTTTGCCGGGAAGGGGTCTGTGCATGCACAGAGGGCATGATTCTTTGTCAGGAAGGGGTCTGTGCGTGCACAGAGGGCATGATTCTTTGTCAGGAAGGGGTCTGTGCAGGCAGAACGGCTCTATTTCTGGCCATTCCGAATGGCTACTGTGGATCAACGACCATCGACAACCTCACTTTTTCTCTCCCCCCTCCGAGTTAGGACCCGTGATCGCCATCAACCCGGGTGAATCGAGGACGAGTTCGAGGAGGAGGACGATGCAGTGCCCAAGAGCGCTTTGACCTTTTTCCCGGGAGTAAGAGGAGGAGTAGGAGAAAGAGAAGGATGTCAGGCCACCACTCCGCACTCCACCACTCCACTGACCACCACCCCTTGATTTGTCTTGAGCTCTTCAGGCCCGTCCGCTTTGATGGCCCACACCATGAATCGTCGTCTTTTTCTTTCGTTGTTCGCTTCGCTGCCTCTCGGAACCTGTCTGGCTGCGGAGGATTTTTCGGTGACGTATGAGCCTGCGGGAACGGCGAAGGGAAAGCACATTGTGCTGTTGGCGGGCGATGAGGAGTATCGCAGTGAGGAGGCGATGCCGGCGCTGGGGAAGATCCTGAGCCAGCGGCATGGGTTTAAATGCACGGTGCTGTTCTCCACGGAGGCGGATGGGACGATCAATCCAGATGCCGGGGCGAGCCTGACGAATCCTGGAGCTCTGGACTCGGCGGATGCGATTGTGATGCTGCTGCGTTTCCGCAAGTGGAACGATGCGGCGCTGGCGAAGTTTGACGCGGCGATGAAACGAGGCGTGCCGGTGATCGCGCTGCGGACCAGCACGCACGCGTTTGCGGGCATTGAGACCTCGAGCCCCTTTGCCGCATGGAACTGGAATCAGGAAGGTGGCTGGGGGAAGAAGGTGCTGGGAGAAACCTGGGTCAGCCACTGGGGAAAGCACAAATTTGAAGCGACGCGCGGGGTGGTGGAGCCTGCGAATGCGAGCGATCCCATTCTGCGCGGGGTGACGGACGTGTTTGGCACGACGGATGTCTATGAGGTGCATCTGCCTGACGATGCCAAGGTGCTGATGCGCGGTCTGGTGCTGGCGGGAATGACGCCGGAATCAGCTCCGCTAGAGACCAAGAAGACGAACGTGAAGAAGGTGGAGCAGGGGATCAATGACCCGGCGATGCCAATCGCGTGGACCCGGGTGCTAAAGAATGAGGCGGGCACGGAGAACAAGATTTTTTGCACCACGATGGGCGCGGCGACGGATCTGCCGAATGAAGGCGTGCGGCGGATGATCGTGAACGGGGTGTTTTGGGGCCTGGGCCTGGAAGTGCCCGAGAAGGCCGAGGTGGATTTCGTCGGTGAGTTCAAACCGACGGTGTATGGCTTTAAAGGCTATCAAAAGGGTGTGCCGACGAGTGTGCATCGCCTGAAGTAAGCGGTGATTTTTGAGCCCTGGGTCGCGGCGATGCGGCCCTTTGGGATTTGTGGAATCGGGCAAGTGCGTTTAGCTGAGGGAATGGCATCTCTCGGCAAACTGAATTCTCTCAAGGTCCTCTACAGCACGCCTCAGGGCATCTACCTGGATGGGGGAGATCATGGGGAGATTTTGCTGCCCAATCGTTACGTGCCGCGGGGGACAAGGCTGGATGAGATGCTGGAGGTCTTCATTTACCGGGATTCCGAGGATCGCATCATCGCGACGACAGAGCGCCCGTTGGCAATGGTGGGTGAATCGGCGGCTTTTCGAGTGGTGAGCGTGAACCGCAATGTCGGGGCGTTTTTGGACTGGGGCCTGCCCAAGGATCTGCTGCTGCCCTTTCGCCAGCAGGCGGAGCAGGTGTATGTGGGAGACACGGTGGTGGCCCATGTGATGGTGGATGAGAAGACGGATCGCATCATCGCCACAACCAAGCTGAACAAGCGCCTTGGCACGGAGCCGGTGAGATTCAAACCGGGGCAGCAGGTGGCGCTGGTGATCCTGGGCGAGACGCCGCTGGGCTACAATGCGGTGGTGGAGGGAACTCACCAGGGCCTGCTCTATCACAGCAATGTGGGGGCGACACTGGAGGTGGGACAGCAATTGAAGGGCTACGTGACGGCGATTCGCCCCGGTGGAAAGATCGACCTGAGTCTGGATGCGAAGGGTTACCAACGAGTGGCGCCACTGACGGAGCTGATCGTGAACGCTCTGACGGCGAAGGGCGGGACCTTGGCCTTTGACGATGACAGCACGCCGGAGGTGATCCGGCAGCATTTTGATTGCAGCAAAAAGGCCTTCAAACAGGCGCTCGGAGCTTTGTTTCGTCAGCGGCGGATTCGCTTCACGAACCCGGGCATCGCACTGGTGGACATTCGCGAACCGACGGGCACGGAGTGGGAACCTGGGGCAGGGAAGTAGGCCTCAGTCCCAGACGCCGAGCTTGACCAATTGTCGTGTGGCCTCGCCTGACCAGTCGCGATTGGCCGCCGGGCTGGCGGGGCTGGGATGCAGGATGCGGCCGACTTTGAAACCTGTGGAAAGGCTGCTCTGGGCACGCTGGGCGCGCTCTTCGGCAAAAGCCCCAACCCCAATGACCCATTCGGGTTCCAGGATGCGGATGACCTCGCGCAGATGGGCATCGCAGAGGGCCTCCATGGCGCTTGTTTCATGAGCGGGGAGTTTGTCTGGGGTGCGATTGCGTCCGCCTTCCTCCATGAAAACGAGCGGGCAATAGTTGGCGACGAAGTGCTCTTTGAAAAAGGCGGTGGCTGGGCCAAAGCGCTGGGCGAACAGGCCCCAGAGTCGGCGTCCGCTGACTTCGGAATTGCGACAGGCAAAGCCGGTGACGCGGCGCTTGGGATGCTCAATCTCAGGATGACCAACTGCGGTCTCGATCTGCATCCAATCCCGCACGGCAGCGATCTCACCAAACGGCACGCCGGTCTGGGTCATGCCAAAAGGACCGGGGTTCATGCCGACAAAGACGACGCGTTTTTTCCCCTCGCCATAACGCTGCAGGTAGAGCTCATGCGGCTCGCGGGCATAATCGAGCGGGCAATAAACGTAGGCAGTGGGGGCCTCAAAGGTCAGTGAGCGGAGACCTGTGCTGAGATCCCGCGCTGCGGTGATGAGACGGGCAGCGGTGGACATGATCAAAGGGTGGCGGCGACTTTTTTGGCGAAGTAGGTGAGGATCATGTCGGCCCCAGCACGGCGGATGCCGAGGAGGGATTCGAGCACGACTTTGTCTTCATCCAACCAGCCCGCAGCGGCACCGGCTTTGATCATGAGGTACTCGCCACTGACCTGATAGGCGGCGATGGGCAGCGTCGTGGCAGAGCGCAGGCGGGTGATGATGTCCAGGTAGGGGCCGGCGGGTTTCACCATGAGGATGTCGGCGCCTTCGGCTTCATCGAGCGCCGCTTCGCGCAGGGCCTCGCGGGCATTGGCGGGGTCCATCTGATACGTCTTTTTGTCGCCCGCTTTCGGCGCGGAATCCAAAGCTCCGCGAAAAGGCCCGTAGTAGGCGCTGGCATACTTGGCGGTGTAACTCATGATCGAGACGCGCTGAAAACCTGCGGCATCGAGGGCGGCACGAAGGGCAGCGACGCGACCATCCATCATGTCACTGGGGGCGACGATGTCAGCTCCGGCGCGCGCGTGGCAGAGGGCCTGCTGGCAGAGCACGGCCACGGTTTCATCATTGAGCACCTGTCCACCGTCGGCGACGAGGCCATCGTGACCATCGCTGTTGTAGGGGTCCAGGGCGACATCGGTGATGACGGTGAGCGTGGGGTGAGCGGCCTTGAGGGCACGGATGGCACGCGGGACGAGGCCTTCATCGTTGAAGCACTCGGCGGCATCACGGGTTTTCAGTTCGTCAGGGATGCGAGGGAAAAGCACCACGGCGGGGATGCCGAGAGCGTGGGCTTCACCGGCTTCCCGAACGAGATCTGTGAGGCACCAGCGCTGGCAGCCAGGCATGGCGCTGATGGGGGTGTTTTCGCTGCCTTCTTGGAGAAAGAGCGGATAAATCAGGTTTCCTGGGGTGAGCACGGTCTCGCGGACGAGATCACGGATGCTGGCCGATTGGCGATTGCGACGCGGACGGAGGGGCAGGTTCATGGTCAGAGAAACCAACGGTTATTTCTTCAGCACTTGATAGCCTTCTTTGGTGTCTTTGATGATCCAACCGGCGGCATCCAGCTCTTTGCGCAAGGTGTCAGCCAGCGGCCAGTCCTTGGATTGTTTGGCCTGCCAGCGACGCTCAGCGAGATCGGCAATCTCCGCCGGAATGTCGGCGGTGGAATCCTCTGGAACCGAAGGCAGAACCAGCCCGAGCGCCCCGAGCATGAAGTGCAGGCTGAGGAGTGTGCTGCGGGCTTCTTCTTTGGAGAGAGACGCAGGTTTGGTGCGATTGATGGCTCCAAAGATGGCTCCCAGGGCACCGGGGACATTCAGATCATCCGAGAGTGTGTCCCAGGCTTCCTGCAGAGGTCCCGCGCTGCCGTGGGCAATCAGTTGGGCCGCCTCAAAGAGCGCGGTTTCGCCAGAGGCTTCGCGCAGTGCCTTTTCAAACTTGGCCAGCTTTTGCAAGGCTTGGCGGGCGGCATCCAGCGAGTGGAAGGTGAAGTTCAAGGGGGCCTTGTAATGCCCGCTGATGAGCACATAACGCACTTCAGCCGCGCTGTAGCCACGCTTTTGCAGGTCCTCGAGGGTGTAGAGATTCCCCAGGCTCTTGCTCATTTTTCCACCGTCCACCATGAGGTGAGTCACGTGAAACCAGTGATGGGCGAATTTGCCATGTGTGGCGCAGCAGCTCTGAGCGATCTCATTTTCATGATGCGGAAAAATGAGGTCGATGCCGCCGCTGTGGACATCGAAGTCCTCGCCAAGATACTCCAGCGCCATGGCACTGCACTCCAGGTGCCAGCCGGGTCTGCCCTCACCCCAGGGGCTGGGCCAGAAATTAGGGCCATCTTCAGGTTTGCGGGCTTTCCAGAGGGCAAAGTCGGCGAGTGAATCCTTGGTGTATTCATCGCTGTCCGTCGCGCGGGTCGCCTCTGAGGCACCGAGCTTCAACTCACGATCTTCCAGGTGGGAAAGCCGACCGTAATCGGCAAACGAGGTCACTTTGAAATACACGCTGCCATCGGCGGTGGCGTAGGCGTGACCGCGCTCGATCAGGGTCTCGATCATGCGGACCTGATGCACAATGTGGGCCACAGCACTGGGCTCCACATGCGGTGGCAGCAGGTTCAGGGCGGTGCAGTCGGCGTGAAACTTCTCGGTCCAGTAGCGGGTGAAATCGGTCAGCGATTGCCCAGCTTTCTGGGAATCTCGAATCGTCTTGTCATCCACATCCGTGAGATTGCGCACGTGCAACGTCGGCTGACCACCGAACTCCAGGACACGGCGGAAGACGTCTTGAGCGACAAAGGTGCGGAAGTTCCCAATGTGAGCCGGGCCATACACGGTGGGACCGCAGCAGTAGAAGCGCAGCGTTTTGCCATCCAGAGGCGTCAGCGGGCGCGGGGTGCGTGTCAGGGTATCGTGTAAAAGCAGCGGCATGAGAGGGAGCGCTGGATAGTGTGTCCGAGCGCTTCGTGCAACCGCTGCGCACAGGGAAAATGCTCGAAGGCCGAGATTTTAGCCTTGGGTGACGGCAGCTTCGCGCTGCTGTTCCTGCTCAGGCGTCTCGTCGTTTTCGAGATCGCGTGCGGCACCGATTTTCAGATTCACCCGGATGCCATGTTTTTCGGCAGCGGTGCCGAGAAGGGAACGGATGGCACTGGCGGTCATGCCATTTTTTCCGAGCACATGCTTCACGTCTTCGGGAGCGAGCTGCAGCCTGAAAACAAGAACGCCAGCGGCATTGTGACCGATGGCGATAGTGGCTTGTTGTGGGTGGTCAATCAGATTGGCCACCACATAGGTCAGGAATTCTCGAAGTGCTTCGGGTGCGTCCATGACTTGAACAATGATTGTTTCGCCTTGCCCGAACCGTGGCGAAAAACGGTCTGCGGAAGCAGTTACTTGGCAGCAACTGCAGCAGCGGCGGCCTTCTTGATCAGGCTGCGGACGGTTTCCGTGGGCTGAGCGCCTTTGGAGATCCAAGAATTGACTTTATCGAGATCAATCTTGGCGTTGGTGCCCTTGATCGCAGGATCATAGGTGCCCAGGATTTCCAGGAAACGGCCATCGCGCTTGAAGCGCTGATCGGCGGCGACGATACGATAGACGGGGCGGCCTTTAGAGCCTTCTTGACGGAGACGGATTGCAACTGCCATGATCGGGAATGTATTCGGACTTTGGGGATGTGGAGAATGCCGGAGCTGGAAAGGAAATCAAGGTCTTTTTCAGTGATTTCCCGAATGGCAGTCTGGGAGTGATATAAAACCCCGCATCAGAGAATGCGAGGCTTTGGAACGGAACAATCGTAATTACTCAGCAGCAACGGCTGCTTCTTCAGCTGCAGGAGCAGCAACTTCAACGACTGGGGCAGCGACTTCGGCGATCACTTCAGGAGCGGCGGCTTCAACAGGCTTCACGGCAGCAGCTTTCTTAGCAGCAGGCTTTTTGGCCACTTTCTTGGCCGCTTTGGCGATGCTCTTGATGATGGGCTTGCGGCCTGCACCAGCTTTGACCAGTGCCTTCTTGCGGGCAGTGTAAGCTTTGCGACGACGACGTTTGATGATTTTGTTGAGTTGCTGACCCATGTTGGCTAATGAATGAAGTGGTAAAAACGGCTTGGAGAGTGCCACCTTCACCGCGGGAATCAAGGGGTTTGTCTCACGGCTTTGGTTTAACCTCTTCCGACTTGATCGGCTCGGTCTTTTCCGCAATGGCTTGTTGCGTGGGTGGAACCCGGAAAAGTTTGCCGCTGTAAGGGTCTTTGACGGCTTCTCCAGCGGCCATGCCCGTGACATCGACCAACTGCTGTTTTTGTGCAAAAGGGCTGGTCACCATGCCGGGACGGCCTACCACGGGTGTGCCATACGGCAGGGTTTCCATGGAAGGCTTGGCTGCTTCAACGATAGGACTTTCTGCGGTGGTCTTGGGCGCAGGGTCAGGCGTTTCGGAACTCACAGGTGCACGGGTGATGAGTCTTTCTTCTCTCGGCTCAGGACGCGGCTTGGGTTTGCTTACCCCGCGTGGTTTGGGGCGATACGGAGCCTGAGGGGTGTCGTCAGAGGCGATGTAACGGTTCTGTGATGGGCTTGGGCGGTAGGGCAC
The DNA here is from genome assembly GCA_027483245.1 of Verrucomicrobiaceae bacterium. Taxonomy (GTDB): domain Bacteria; phylum Verrucomicrobiota; class Verrucomicrobiia; order Verrucomicrobiales; family Verrucomicrobiaceae; genus Prosthecobacter. Next base: position 7,312 of record JAIXVB010000123.1, read on the forward strand.
CTGAGCAGTCAGGCGCGGTGGTTGAGCTGGCAACTGACCTGCCAAGTAACGATTCGGTGTGAAAGGGGCACCGTAATCTCCGCTCAGATACGTGAAGAGTCCGTCCCGCTGCACCACACGCCAGGCCTCACGCGGCGGCAGGGTGCACTGGGAGAGGAGTGTCAGGGCCAGGATCAGAGAGGATCCTCGCGCCATCTGGGAACAGAGTGTCAGAGCATTCATGGCTTTCGGGTAAGCGAGTGAAGACAAGTCGTTCTTGGCTCCACCTGGGGAGAATCCTCAATTTTTCTGCCGATGGCAAGCCTGAACTCGTGGGATGGAGATCACGCCTGTTCCGTGGTCTGGAAGTCGGGATAGGCCGTGGCGGCGTGTTCGGAAAAGTCGAGGCCATTGATCTGTTCTTCCTCAGTGGCGCGCGTCGGCACCATGAGTTTGATCAGTGCGAAGATGGCTGAACAGACGACGAAGGCATAGACGCTGACAGCAA
>JAIXVB010000147.1 GCA_027483245.1 Verrucomicrobiaceae bacterium
CGTTCGGCTGGGGCTGGTTTGTCCTGAGCATCGCCCTGGCGATTGTGATGCATGACACTTGGTTTTATTGGACGCATCGGCTCATGCATCATCGGCGGTTGTTTCGCTGGATTCACAAAGTGCATCATGAGTCCACCAATCCGAGCCCGTGGGCGGCTTATGCCTTTGCTCCGCTAGAGGCGATGATGCACGCGCTGATCTTCCCGATCGTGGTGTTTGCTTTGCCGATCCATCCGCTGGCCTTTGCGGTCTTCATGGTCTGGCAGATCCTTTTTAACGTGGCCGGCCACTCGGGTTATGAGTTTTACCCGCGTTGGTTTCTGGACACGTGGATGGGCCGGGTGATGAACACGCCGACCAATCACGCGATGCATCACGAAAAGATGCGCGGGAACTATGGCCTCTATTTCAATGTGTGGGATCGCCTCATGGGCACGAACCACGCGGACTATGAGCGGCGTTTCCGTGAGGTGACTTCACGCTAAAAGCTCTGGGCGTGAACCCAGAGCCCAACACGCCGAAGACTAAGTCTCGAAGTAGGTGTAGCCGCGCAGACCCGCGTCGTAGGCACCCATGATTTCACGGCGTTCGGCGGCGGTGATGCGTTTCGAGACAACAGCACTCTCCGCGAGGTTGCGGAAACGGGTGGCGAGATCTTTGGGATCGTATTCCACGTAGCTGAGGACTTCGGAGACGCTGTCGCCTTCCTGTTCGCGGCGGTATTTGAGCTTGCCGTTTTCAATGCTGACGCTGACGACATTGGTGTCGCCTAACAAATTGTGCAGGTCGCCGAGGGTCTCTTGATAGGCGCCGACGAGGAAGATGCCGAGCATGTAGTCCTCTCCTTTTTCAAAGTCGGGATCATGCAGGGGAAGGGAGCCACAGATTTCACCGCCGTGAGCGAATTTGTCGATCTTGCCATCGCTGTCGCAGGTGATGTCTGACAGGACGGCATTGCGGGTGGGTTTTTCCTTCAATCGATGGATCGGCATGACCGGGAAAATTTGGTCGATGGCCCAAAGATCGGGAAGACTCTGGAAGACACTGAAGTTGCCGTAATAGTAGTCGGTCATGACGGTGCTCATGCGCTCCATCTGACTGCCGTCATGGCCCACGGAATCGAGCTTGGAGGAGATCCAAGTCATGATGTCCCAATACATTTCTTCACCTTGGGAACGTTCACGGAGAGCGACCTTGCCGTAGTTGAACTCGGTGCGCAGTTTGTCGCGGTAATAAACGGCGTCGTTGTAAATCTCCTGCACGCGGTCGCGTGTGAGTTTGGCGGGATCTTTGCCAAATTCTTCACGCAATTCGGCGAGGTTGTGAAGCAGTTGGGGGGACTCCTTTTTTAACTCAATGGCATGGCGCCCGGGCTCGAAGCGATTGACGTCGAGAATGTTGATGACCAGAACTGAGTAGTAGGCGACGACGGCGCGGCCGGATTCGGTGATGATGTCAGGATGCGGGACACCTGCTTCCGCGGTGACTTCGCTGATCGCTTCGATGACGTCAGCACAGTATTCTTTGGTGCCGTAATTGCTCGATGCCGAGGTGGCACCTTTGAAACCATCGTAGCTGATGGCAAGGCCACCACCGAGGTCGAGGATGCCCATGCGGGCACCTTCATGAACCAGTCCGCAATAGACACGGGTGGCTTCGGTGACGGCTTGGCGAATGGCGCGGATGTTCGGAATCTGCGAGCCCTGGTGGTAATGCAACATGCGCAGGCAATCGAGCATGCCCTGATCACGCAGATGATCGACCACGCCCATGAGCTGGCTGATGTTCAGGCCGAAGACGCTGGCGTCACCACCAGAACCACTCCAGTAACCGGCGCTTTCGGCGCTGAGCCGGAATCGAACACCCAGTGTCGGGCGGACTCCCATTTTCTTCGAGCGCTCGAGGATGAGGGCCAGCTCGCTGGGCATCTCCAGCACCAGGATGACTTGCAGGCCCATCTTTTGGGCATTCAGCGCCAAGTCGATGAACTCTTCATCCTTGTAGCCGTTGCAGACGATGTAGGCCTCCGGGTCATGCATGTAGGCCAGGGCTGCGATGAGCTCGGGTTTGCTGCCGGCTTCGAGACCGTAGTGATACTTGCGACCGTAGCGGGTGATCTCTTCGATGACCTCCTGCTGCTGGTTCACCTTGATCGGATAGACACCGCGATAGACGCCCTGATACTTGCCCTCACGAATCGCGGAGTGGAAACCTTCGTTCAGTTCATCAATGCGCCAGCGGAGCAGATCGCCGAAGCGGATCAGTACCGGCAGCTGGGTGCCGCGTTCACGCAGACCTTTGACGATTTCTGCCAGTGAGACAGGTTTGGGTTTTTTGCCATCCTTGAGGTTAACCACAACCTCGCCTTTGGTGGAGATATCAAAGTATCCGTGTCCCCATTCACGAATGCCGTAAAGATCGGCGCTGTCGTTGATGGTCCAAGGGTGGGGTTTTGTGGTGCGGCGTTCCATGTCAGAGTTGGGGCCGCGATTATGGGGGCAATCTGAGCGATGAAAAGTGAAACTCTCACAGCATGAGGCCCAGGAGCAATTCCCGAACCTGCGCGCGCCACTTCGAAAGGTAGGCCAAACGGGCCTGCGCTGACTGAATCTCTGCCCACACGCTGGCATCGTGCTGGAGGATCCGCTGATCAAAATCGGCGAGCTGGGCTTCATGAACCTGCCTGCTTTCCTGAATCTTGAGTCCGAGGTCTTCCAGCGCCTCCCGCAGTCGCATTTCCTCAGAACTCAGCAGGGCGCGGCTCAGGGCTGTGGTGGAAGCCTGTTTCTTTTTTAAAAAAGCCTGGGTGCTCTGAATAAGTGGGCTGAGTTGCTCAAAGAGGTTCATCAGCGGACCATCCAGGGGCACGGCCCGCCAGGGGGTGTCGGAGTGGTGTTCCAGCAGGTGCTTTAACCGTGTGACCGGTGATTTCAGGGTCTCCAGGGCCGCATTGAGCTCGGCGGAGAGTTGGGCATTTCCTCCCGCCTGATCGGGATGAGCGAGGAGGGTGGCCTGATGGTAGGCCGATTGCAGTGTCTCTTCATCCAGGGAGGCTCGCGGCGGCAAGCCGAGAAGCGTGAAGGCATCCGTTGGCATGTCGTTAGGCCGAAAAGCTCTCCCCGCAGGAGCACGTGACGATGGCGTTGGGATTGGTGACTTTGAAGCCGCCTTGCTGGAGATCGTCGCTGAAGTCCAGCTCGGAACCAGTGACAAAGAGCGCGCTTTTTGGGTCAATGACCACGCGCACCTCGCTAGAGGTGACAACAATGTCACGATTGGCCGGGCCATCCACCAGATCCATTTTGTATTGCAGGCCGGAGCAGCCTCCACCGACGACGGCGACTCTGAGTGCACCCTGTTCAGCACGGCCTTGTTTGGTCAGCAGACTGGTGAGTTTACGCGCGGCATTGGGCAGCACCTTGATGAGCTTTTCGTTGCCGATCTTGTAGGTGGGGGCTGGGGCAGTCATGATTTTGGAGACAACTCAGGCTGTCTGGCGCGATTTCCATTCCTGGAAGTCGGATTTGGGCGTGCGAAAAATAGCGGCGCAGCGGGGGCAGGTGATGGTGGCGACTCCATCGGAGAAAATGTAGTCAAGGTCTTCCTCCGACAATCGGCTGAGCATGGGATACATGCGGTCGGCCGTGCAGCCGCAGTCATAGACGTAGCCGCGAGTCTCGAGCAGCGTCAGGTGCTCATGCTGGTCGAGGTCTGGGATGTCCTCCAGCGTCAAGGCCGCGAGCCAGGCTTCATCCGCATCGGGCTCGGCAGAAATTTGCACGAAGTCCTCATCGGGCAGGCGGAAGAGGCGGGTCAGGCGTTGTTCGCTCTGCGTGTAAAATTGCTCCACTGCCGAGAGAACGTCAGTGCCTTGAAACTCGATCATGCTCTGCCGGGGCTGCATGTGAGGGCGGGTGGTTTGAGTGATGAAAAGACAGCGCTCCTGTTTGCGCACATCTTCAGTGAAGAGTCGGCCCGTGACTCGTCCAGGATTGGTCGTGCCCGTGACAAAAAGATTCACGAGTGGATCATGGATGTTGATCGTCCAGGCCGCTCCTTCGTCATGAGGGCGTGAGGCCAGATGCAGCGCGATGCCGGCGAGCCCATCCTTCAGCATCTGATCCAGGTGATCGGGATGTTTGATGCTGTGCTGCATGAGGTGCAGGTAATAGTCCATGTAGAGTGGACTGAAACGACCACGCACAAGCAGGCAGTTCCGCTTCCGCACGAAGTAGCAGCGGATTTCAGAGAGGGAGAGATCGGGACTGAGCATCTGGCTCATGCGTGAATCGGGGGATGGAGAGGAGGGGAAGAGCGGGGCTCTGTTTGCCGTTTGAGGCGGTGAACAGGAGCCCAGTTTGTATTCCCCTCAGCTCAGGGGAAGTCTCAGAGAGGCTTGACGTAGATGTCCTTGTAAAAAGCGACGCTTTTTGGGTCGTGACCCTGGATGGCAAAGGTGCCTTCGCTCAGCTTGCGGCCGGGCATGTTCTTCAGTGCGGTGGCTGGATCCCAACCTTCGGGCTCGGTGAATTCAACCGTGGTTTGGCCATTGACCTTGAGCGTGATGTGCTTGCCTTCGACTTTGATTTCGTAGTCGAACCATTCGTCGTCCTTGTTGGGAGCGGTGGCCACTTTGATGTGCTTTCCGCCTTGAGGTTCTTTTTGATCAGGCAGCAGGGCCAGGATGTTGACGACACCGTAGAGGCTGCCGGTTTTCTTTGGATCGGTGTGGGTGCTGTTGACTTGGCATTCGTAGCCTAGATCAGGCCAGCCCTTTTCTTGGAACTGGGTGTGGAAATAAAGACCGCCATTGGCTCCTGGCGTCGTCTTGACCTTGGCTTTCAGGATGAAGCTCTTGAACTTGGCGTCGCCATTTGGGCCGACATAGAACAGGTGGGCACGGCCACCGCTGACTTTGAGGGCACCATCTTCGACTGTGAAGCAGCCGGGGACTTCCTCATTGGATTTCCAGCCGGTGAGGTCCTTGCCGTTGAACATGGAGGTCCAGCCTTCCGTGGTATCGGCAGCGGATAGGGAAGCTGCGACAAAGAGCGCAGCCAGAGCAGTGGTCAGTTGGTTGAGTTTCATGGAGATGCGGACTTACACGGGCAGGGCGAGATTGTCTAGTGGGTGTGGGGCACGGCTCACGCGGCTCTAAACTCGCAGATCGCGTTTGAAGTGAGGGCATCGCATCACTGCTTCAAAAGTGAACGCCCCACACGCGGGAGCGGCTCCTGAAAGATGGGACTCTCTCGGCGGAATCTGCAAAAGCGCGGTGACTTTTGCGGTCTATCGACCGACGACGGCGACGATCTCCTGAATGAACATCCAGTTCCGGGTGATTTGGGCGGCGACGAATGCGGTGAGCAGGATGGTGACAGGAAGGCGGATTTTTGGCCAATGTTCCAGGCTGCGTTCGACTCCCAATCC
>JAIXVB010000469.1 GCA_027483245.1 Verrucomicrobiaceae bacterium
CGCCATCCCAGCACTGAAACAGCCTCCTGATCTGTGCATTCAATCAAACCCGTCAGAGCTCCGGTGAGACGATGCAGACGGAATTTTAGCAGCCAAGGTGGCAGAGTGCCCGAGCGACGAAGTGTCACCTGTTCCTGCACATCTTGACCAATGCTGGCCGTGCGAATCTGGCCCGTGAAAGCCTGTGCCAAAGCCCCCAAAGTGATCCGTCCGCTGTAACTGCCCGTGGAGCTGATCGTCACTGTCAAACGTCCGCCTAAATCTGCATTGACGTCAGGGTCTCGATCCACAAGCGCTGTGAAAGTGCCGACCGTGTAACCCGCCAGCGGTTGCACCAGCACTTCTGTGCGCAGCGGTGTCAGGCATGGGCCCGCAGCATTGCTGGCGGTGATGGTCAGTGCGTAGCGACGCGGCGCATTCAGAACCACCGTGGGCGTGCCCGTGAGACGACCATTGATGGGGTCCAAGCGCACTCCAGCAGGCAGACCCGTGATGCTGAATCGAGTCGGTGCATTGCGGGCCCCCAAGGTCTCTTTCACCTCACCACCCACGATCCACGACCCAGGATTGAAAGGCAACATGATGGGGCGTTCGGCGGCTTGGAAAAGCTGGCCTGAGCCGTTCGAACCAACTGCACTCGTGACCGTCACCGTGATGACTCCGCTCTGCATCCGAAACGGTGTCAGGGGTGCCTGGGGATCTGGCATGGTCACTTCACAAGTGTAAGCTCCCGCTTGATCCGGGCGAATTCGGCTAATGACGAGTTTGGTCTCTGGATTGATGCCGCGCGGTAAAGCCACTCCGCCCTTCAGCCAACGATAACTGCTGCCTGCACCCGCCGCAGCGACATTCAGACTTAGCGTGCCACCCGCCGCCAGGGTCAGGCTCGAGGGACGTGTGTCCACAACACCGACATTCACCACTTGGCTGGTAACGCTGCCCACCCCATTAAAAATCCGCGCGCTCCACTTGCCTGCATGACCCAAGCTCGCAGGTGAGATCAAGTAGGTAGGCGAAGTCGCGCCAGCAACAGGCTGTCCATTTTGTAGCCATTGATACTGCAACGCCGTGCCTGTGCCACTGGCGCTCAGACTGCTAGCCTGACCCAGTGCGATGAAACGGGAGGTGGGACTGGAGGTGAGGACAGGAGGCACTTGCCCATGTCCTGTGATTTGAATTTCAAAAGGATTCTCATCCGCGTCATTGCTACCGATCAGAACCGTGCGCGTTTGAATGCCTTCAACCGAAGGGGAAAAGGTAACGGTGAATGTCGTGCTGGCACCGGGGTTCAGGGAACTCAGTCCCGTGGATGTGGAGCTAAACTCACCCAGCCCTGTGTTCAAACTCACCGTTAGACCCGTGAGAATAGCCGTCCCCGAATTGCGCACGGTGAATGTCCGCGTGGTGCTCGCAGAGAGCACTTGCGCCCCCATGTCAAAGACCCCTGTGTTATCCGCGCGTTCATTGGCCGCAACGAGACTGACTCCATTGAAGACCGTGATCTCAGGCGTCGGCACCCCTGCAAACGTCGTGATCGATTGCAGCAAACCCGAAGAAGCACTGCCCTGGCCGCCTGCCACGCGAGCCAGTGCTCGAATGCGTCCTGAAGAGGGCAATCCCAGACCTATGAGCTCCCAACCACCCGTGGCACGGCTGCCATGTCCCAGACGACTCCAGGTGCTACCGCCATCGGTGGAGAGATCAAACGTGACCGCAACAGCTTCTGGCGCAGTCCCAGCACGCAACCACTGCACGCGCTGAGCACTGCTGACGGTCAAAGCTTGTGAAGAGCTGCTATTGAAAAGACGCACCACACGGTTTCGGGTCACTCCATCCACCGTCGTGAATTCGCCACCTGCGATGACCCTGCCATCGGCCTGAATGGCAATGCTATGAACGGCAGCGTTGGCGCTCGGATCAAACACCACATCCACCGAACCATCCCCATTCAGTCGGGCGATGCGCTGCCGTGACTGCCCACCGACATTGTCAAAGTCGCCACTGATGAACATTCGACCATCGGTTTGAATCGTGACATTCGACACATGACCACTGAAGGCAGTGCCGCCTAACGTCACATTCGGATTGAAGTTCAAATCCAGTGAACCATCGGCATTCAAGCGAGCCACTCGATTGCGGATCGCCCCTTCCACTGTGGCAAACATGCCTGTGAGAACGATCTTACCATCCGCTTGCAAGCCAAGGCTGAGGACATCCAAATTGACGTTGGGGTTGAAGCCAGCCTCGAGACTGCCATCGGCATTCAGGCGTGCAATCCTGCTCCGAGGCAGCCCATCGACCGTCTCAAAAAGACCTCCTAGCACGATGCGTCCATCCGGCTGAACCACCACGGAATGAACCGTGAGACTTGCACTCGGGTTGAAGCTCGGATCCACGCTGCCATCAGCATTCAAACGCGCGATGTGGTTCCTCGTCGCTCCACCCACCGTGGTAAATCCACCCCCGAGGATGAGCTTGCCATCGGACTGAAGAGCCAAAGCACGCACACTGCCTGTCACGTTGGGATTGAAGGCGGTGTCCAAAGTTCCATTGGCCTGCAATCGGGCCACGCCATTGCGCGTCACAGCTCCAACCGCACTGAACGTTCCACCGACGATGACTTGGCCATTCTCGAGAAGCAACAGGCTGAACACGGCACCATTGATGTCAGGCGTGAACGTTGTATCCACCGTGCCATCCGCGTTCAGACGAACCAGACGATTTCGCGCAATTCCATTCACGAACGTGAATTCACCCGCGATGAGGACCTTTCCATCGGGCTGCACGACGGTGCTGTGAACCACCCCATCCAGGCTCGGGCCAAAAGCCGAATCGACATCGCCTGCCGTCACCAATGGCGTGGTGAAACTGATGTTATTGCCCAGCGTTGTTCCGCCACTGTTCGTCGCACGCACACGGAAATGATACGTGGTGCCAGGACTGAGACCCGTCAGCGTCGCA
>JAIXVB010000328.1 GCA_027483245.1 Verrucomicrobiaceae bacterium
CTGCCCTGCGGTCAGGCGAGGAGGCCGGAGAGGACTTTGCCGTGGACGTCGGTGAGGCGGAAGTCGCGGCCTTGGAATTTGAAGGTGAGCTTTTCGTGATCGAGACCGAGGAGGTGGAGCAGCGTGGCGTGGATGTCGTGGACGTGGGCTTTGTCCTCGATGGCATCGAAGCCGAGTTCGTCGGTTTTCCCATAGGTCTGACCGGGACGGATGCCGCCGCCAGCGAACCACATGGTGAAGGCATCGATGTGGTGATTGCGTCCGGTTTTGTCGCGGTTTTCACCCATCGGAGTGCGACCGAATTCCCCGCCCCAGATGACGAGGGTTTCCTCGAGAAGACCGCGAGATTTGAGATCGCGAATGAGGGCGGCACAGCCTTGATCGATGTCGTGGACGACCTTGGGGAAGTCGTCTTCGAGGGTCTCGCCTTTGCCGCCGTGGCTGTCCCAGTTGGTGTGGTAAAGCTGGACGAAGCGAACACCGCGCTCGACGAGGCGACGGGCGAGGAGGCAGTTGCGAGCGAAGGAGGGCTGGGCGGGATCGACCCCGTAAAGGTCGAGCGTGGCTTTGGACTCGCCCCGAATGTCGATGAGCTCTGGCGCACTGGTTTGCATCCGGTAGGCCATCTCGTAGGCGTTGATGCGGGTCTGAATCTCGGCATCGCCCGTGCTGAGGAGGCGCTGGCGGTTGAGCTGGCGGACGGCATCGATGACACGACGCTGGCTGTGGGGATCGACCCCGGTGGGCGTGGTAAGATTTAAAATGGGTTCTCCCTGACTGCGGAGGGGCACGCCCTGGTAAGTGGTGGGGAGAAAGCCGCTGCCCCAGTTCACGGCACCGCCACGGGGTCCACGCGGGCCGCTCTGGAGGACGACAAAACTGGGGAGGTCACTGCTTTCGCTGCCGATGCCGTAGCTGACCCAGGAGCCCATGCTGGGGCGACCGAACTGGCCACTGCCGGTGTTCATGAAGAGCTTTGCCGGGGCGTGATTGAAGAGGGTGGTCTGGCAGGTGGTGACGACGCTGATGTCATCGACAATCCCGGCGGTGTGGGGGAGGAGATCGCTGACCCAGGTGCCACTTTGTCCATGCTGCTTGAACTGGCGGCGGCTGCCCAGAAGTTTCACGCCGTGGCTGCTGCCCATGAAGGCGAAGCGCTTTCCCTCGATGTAGCTCTGAGGGATGGGCTGGCCGCTGAGCTGCTGAAGGCGGGGTTTGTAGTCGAAGAGTTCTAACTGCGAGGGGCCACCGGCCATGAAGAGGAAGATGACATTCTTTGCCCGGGCGGGATGGGTGCCGCGTAGGGGAACTCCTGGACCGGCCTGAGCTGCGGCGCTGGCAGCCTGGAGTCCACGCTCGGCCATGAGAGAGGCGAGTGCGACACTGCCGATGCCCATGCCGCACTGGCTGAAAAAATGACGGCGGGTGGCGGCCTGGAGCGGGGTGGGATGCACGGGGGATTAAACGGCTAACATGGGGGAGGTTTTGTGCGAAAGGCAAAAGAGAGATGATGGGAAATCAAATGCTGAGAGAGGGTTTATTAAATCCTCCTCTTCTCACGGCTCACTTTTTACTTTCTGAGCTTCGAATTTCGAATTTCCGCGCTTTGGTCCTGCATGTCTTCCCCGCGCTCTTCCTGGCACCACAGTCTCACGGCCCGATTTGGGCTGTATTTCACGGGCTTTGTGGTCGTGGGTTCACTGTTGCTGCTGGTTTGGCTGAGAGAAGGGCAGATGGCGGCGGCGGAGCGGAGCTTCATCGAGCAGGTGCATACGGATGCGGCCTTTGTGCTGCGGCTGAAGCTGCCACGGAGTGAAAAGCTGGCGGGAGATTTGACGGAGTTGCTGGGGTTCGAGGTGTACTTCCGATCCGCTGATGGGGAGGTGCTGCCGGTGCCTGGGCTGCCGGATGTGGGGAAAGTTCCGACCGATGGAAAGGTGCATGCGGTGGGGCTGCGGCGGGTGGTGGCGCTGCGGCTGGATGCATCGCATGACATGATCTTTACCCGTTTCGCCCCTGACCTGAGCCCGCCGATCTGGCAGCGGCAGACTCAACAGGCCCTGGTGGCGTTTTGGCTGGTGGCGGGTGGGTTTGGCTGGCTGATCGCGTGGACGCTGGTGCAGCCAGTGAGTCGCCTGACCCGGGGATTGAAGGGTTTCTTTGAATCGCCCCATCGCATCCCCGCAGAGGTGCGGCGTCGGGATGAAATCGGTGAACTGGCGCGGGCGCTGACACAGGCGCGTGAGGATCTGATGACGGAGCGGAGCCGACGGGAGCAAAGTGAGCGATTGGCGCTGCTGGGCAGGGTGGCGACAGGGCTGGCCCATGAGATCAAAAATCCGCTGGCGGCGATCCAGCTGCATGCGCAACTGATGGACGCGAGCGCGCTGGATGTGGAGTCGGCGCAGTCCCTGGAGCACATGCAGGCAGAGGCGCGGGTGATCGAGGGACTGGTTAATCAGTGGCTCTTTCTGACACGCCCGGCACCGCCGAAAAAGGGGCCGCTGAAGCTGGCGGAAGTGGTGCAAGAAACTTTGCTGGCCCTGCGCGCGCAGGCGACTCATGCTGATGTGGTGCTGCGTTTTGACACCGGCGCGGATCTGGAAGTGCAGGTGTTGGGGGATCGCGCAAGGCTGCAGCAGGCCATCCGAAATGTGATGCTGAATGCCATCCAGGCGATGCC
>JAIXVB010000589.1 GCA_027483245.1 Verrucomicrobiaceae bacterium
CCTACCGCGCGCATCAATTCTCTCAATGCCGTCATCAATGCGGCCAATGACATCATCAACACGGCGAACAGCAGTCAAGCGCTGACCAACAGCCCGATTGCTCAGATTCGCAATGAAACGCCGACCACCCATGATTTGGGCGACGGTTACACACTGGCGACCTGGGGTGACAGTGGCTACATGACCCTTGTCGATGCTGCTGGGCAGGGCATCATCATCAGTCCCGATGGCACAGTGGACCCTCTCAATGGCAGTGGTGAAGGCTGGAAATTCAACAACACGTCCACCTTTGTCCTGCCTAACCAGACAAAGATCACCATCGACCCAGGGAGCAGTTCCAATGTGCTCATCACCCGTGGAGTTCATGCTTTCACGATCAATGGGCTTAGCTCGGGCCATAACCCCAGTGTCTCCGATTACAGCAGTCTCAATGGCCGTGTGGAGGATCGCGCTAACAATGATGGTCACATCCTCGAACTGTCTGGCAATGCCAGCAACTGGCGGCTCAATGGCCAGGTCCTAGGCGATGCTGCCAGTCGTGAAAACGTGGCCAACAGTGCCGTCACGAATGAACTCAAACTCGACCCCACTGACATCGCCGTCTCGCCCGAGTTGATTGACTTTCTCGCTCAAATCGGTGCATCCGGGGCCGACTATGATGAGGATGGCAAACTGAACAACGAAGAGCTCGGTCAGGTCGCCGGGTTTGTTTACAATTACCTTCAGCAGCTCCAGGCTAGTTTTGCTCTGGCTCTGTCCAATGTGTCGGCAGCAAACCTAGCCCTCCAAGAGCTGAACCAGATGCTGGAACTCCTGGTCCTGGAAAACGACACGCGCCAGGGCAATCGCCAAGCTGAAAATGCGGAAGCCCGTGCGGCTCTTCAGGCGGTCGAGCGCAAGTTGGTGTCTGCATTGCAACTTCTGCGTGGCACGGGTGAAACTGGCCCTGCCCAGCCTGCGGACATCGAGAGCAGTGCCCAAAATGTCTTGGAGCAGCTGAATCAATTCAGCCAGACTGGTGGAGTCACGGCCCCTGCAATTAGCAGCCCGAACAGCTCCTCTCCACCACCTGCAGCTGAGAGCCCGCCGTCACCAAGTGATGGACAAAGCAGTGCACCGCCTGATGCTTTGGGTGACAGCCTGCGCCGCGCCAGCCGCCTACTCTCAGGGTTCCTGGGCGGGAGCAATCTGAACATGCTGGATTTCCCTCCTCCGGCCAATTCCACGGGCAGTGGCACTTCCGTCGATGGACAAGGCACTCTCGCAGGTTCACCACCGACCTTGGAATCACTCGCCTCACTTTTGCTCGGCGGCACCGCTGGCGAAAACAAGCTTCCGGCTTTGGATTCCTTGGGCGGGGCTTTGGCCGCGCTCGGACTTCAGCTCGATCCTGAGTCCGCAGCCACCCTTCAAGCACAAGACCTCTCGGTGGGTCTCCAGGCCCTGTTCAGTCTGTTCGATGAACTGGGTGTGTTGCCTCCAGGCACGGATCTCCAGGCAAACGGCGCTGATTTGACTTCGGTTCTTCAGCAGTTGGCGCAGACCCTTCAAGGCCAGAGCAATGTCAACGGTTCGTCGGAGCCAGGTGTCGGCGCTGTCTCCAATCGCTCCTTGTTATCGTTCCTGGGCACGTTGGCTGCACTCGGTTCCACGATCAATGCGGTTGCTCCACAGGCTCAGCAAACGACGCCTGGCCAGCTCGAGCAGGCCAGCACGGCCTCCTTTGCTATGCAGTCACGCACGGCCGAGCAGCTCGCTCTCGTGCTCTCCGGACTGGCTGCGCTCGGTTCCGCCGGGGCAGGGCAGAGCACTGGCACCCAGGGCAGCACCGCGCCAACTTCGGCGGAGTTGCGTCTCGGTTTGCAAAGCTTCTTGGCCGCGGCTTCAGCCTTTGGTGTCTTCGGCGTGAATCAGCGGCAGGACCTCGGCCAGCAGTCGGGTATCTCTTTTAGCAGCAACTCAACGCAGGCCGTGAGCACAATCGCTGGTAACTTCGCCACTGATCCTGAACTCTTGAAGCAACTGCGCGCGAACCTCAGCCGCGCGATTCAGGAGCATCAAAGTCAGCTCAATCTCGCTTCGACCCTGTTTGTGCAGAGTCAGGACGTTGTGCAGAAGTTTGTCTCCTTGATCAAACAGGACGATCTGGTGCGCGACATTGTGCACAGCGACGAACTTTCTGACGATCAGCAAGTGAACTTTGATGATCGGATGACCAAACTACGTCAGGACTGGGGCATCGAGTGGGGGGCTGATAACGAAGAGCGCACGCCTGCTGGTCAAAGCAACCTCGTCAGCCGTGCCGTGCAATCTGGCATGATGGTCTAATTTTTGCTGAATCACGATGCCCGAAGAGCTTCCAAGCCTAACGCCTCCGCCACCTCCGCCCACACCTGAAGAGTTGGTGGAGCAGATGGACGCGCTCCTGGCGCAGGGGCGCGAGACGATCGCCAAGGTGGAGCAATTTTATGCTGATCACGGTCTTGAGCTGGGCATTGGCGAAAAAAAACTGCTGGGTGATGAAGTTTCCGAAAGGGATCGTGTAATCTTTGGCCGCCTTTTGGCGGAGATACAGATGATCGATCAGCGCATTGACCAGTTTGACCCCAACAAATCGAAATCCAATTCTCCTTCCCTCGGTGCACGCGCTGTGGGCAATCGCTACCGAATCTAATTCTTCCCATCATGGCCACGATTGACTTTAGAACCCAGGCACTCGCAAATCTGTATTTGAATGGCAACAATGCGGCTAATACCGGCCATCTGAATTACTGGCGGGATCAATCAGGGATCAATGCCGAGTATAAGAGTGAGATTGCTGCCCTCGATAACCGCATTGCCAATCTTCAAAACATCATCACGGATGGAGCGAAACTTGGCTCCGAGGAAAGCCCGTATGATGCAGCTTACCTGAAGCGTGAGTTCATGGAGGAGGTCTTTGGGCTGATGATGAAGCGCTCGGAGTATCAGGGATTCATCACGAATATTTATTTTGGTCCTAGCTTCTCTCCTCTGATTCAAAGTGTAGCGACGGGGGGGCTCTTGAATCCCAACACCTACTATCGTGCCGTGCCTGTGCCAGGATCATTTCCACCGCAATACACGCAGGGTGAAGTTATCTGGGATGGACGCAACTTCAGCAACATGTCGTATGATGCGATGCGGAACGTGCTGAACTCCACATCTGGCAATGGTGCGCTGCCAGTGTGGGACACATACATGGCCTGGATTGATGCGGCCCTGGCGGAAGGCAACAAGCTGAAGAGCAACCCCATCGACCCCACTACCGGTCAACCTGTCGTCAGCAAAGCGGTGACCGCGATCACCGAAAGGGTTGTCGGAGGCATCACGTATGATCGCATTACTTCAGAACCGATTCCTGGTGCGAATTTCCCAGATTCACGAGACAATTATCGCTACTACCTGATCGCCAAAGGCGCGCAGGTTTACGAAGGCAGCAAAGACAGTGTCACGGGTGTGCGAGCGAATCCCGTCGGTGCTGCGCTAGGCACGAGTGCCACCTCGCCCAATCCGATTGACACGTTCATCGGGCTCGATCCTGGGCCGATGTCTAACTCCACATACCTTCAGGTGGACAAGGACCTCAATCCTGTGACCGGCGCTGTCACCATCATCTCAGCTCAGCGGAATCTCTCTCCTTCCTGGTATATCTATTACTGGAATGAAGCTCGGGTGAAAATTCTGCGCGCTCAACTGGCCTACAAAGAGGCCATCACCTCTGAAATCCGTGACGACTTGGCAAAGGCCAACAAGGCCTTTGCTGATCTGGAGAAACAGGCGGGAAGCACACGCGCACAGTCTGCGGATGGTAAGACGATGAATCCCGACCTGAGTGATGAGACTCTGAACATGAACATCTTTTACGCCATGAATGCCAAGCAGGGCACCAGCCTCGTGGACAA
>JAIXVB010000213.1 GCA_027483245.1 Verrucomicrobiaceae bacterium
GTGATCACCTTCATGCCGATGGTGCCTGCCGCGTGAATGCGATTCACGATTTCCACGCATGGTATCGTTGGAATGAGAAGAGCCGGGGTGACGGTGCCCTTCAGTTTGGCCGCGAGGTGGACTGCGGAACTCGGGTTGAGATTCGCGACCTTGAGGACCTTCGGGCGGCCTGCCACGCGGTTCTGGAGGGCGTGGAGATTGGAAACGGGGTTCGTGCGGATGATGGAAATCTCCTCCGCGACGCATGGGGTGACGATGACCGCGACCTTTGGCCTGCGGACGCCGACGGTTGTCGCGTTGATCGTTGGAGCGGTTCATGTGTCGATGATGATCGCCATCGTTGCGTGGGCTGCGGCCTTCGGCCTGCCTTTCGGGATGCTGGCGAGAGTCGCCCTCGATAGGGGCCGGGCCGCGCCGTTTTGGGCTTTCTTCACCGCGCTCCTTGCGTGGTGGACCGTCCCGATTTTCTCGCGGGCCTGCGGCATCGCGTCGTGGCTCTTGTTCTTCTGCTCGTGGTGGGCTGGGGCGGTCGGTTCCTGGGCGATCCCCATCCGGGCGTGCTTCTCGGCGCGAGGGTGCTGGAGCATCGTTTCTGCGGGGGGCTTCGCCTGGACCCGGGGGACGGTCTTCAGGTTTGGCTGCTTGCACCGCAGGTGGGGCAGGCGGCGGGACATCCTGGGCACTCAGGGTCTGACTGAGCGTGGCGAGGCCGAGAAAGAGTAGTGCGAGAGTTCGATAGGTTGGTTTCATGATCGGGTGCTGGTTTCGGCGGCTGAGATGGCTCAGCGCCGTTGGCTTAACGTCACCCCGCTGGTTTTTCGTGTGCGGCGCAGGTCATCAGGATTCACCTTGAATAAGCCGACATGAGAAACAGTTTAAGATGGCCTCTTTAAACCTCTGGATTTTCTCATGATGACACGACCCCTGTTCTGGATCGCTCTGCTCGCAAGCTTGACTGCCCATGCGGATGTCGAAGTCGATGTGGAAGCATACGGTAAAAGTCTCGGAGGCTGGAATGCACGAAAGGGAAAAGCCGCTGAGTATGAGCTCTCCGAGGCGGGTTATCGCACGTATCAACCGGAGGTTTCACCTTCACCCGATGGCGGCATTTTTGTCTCCGTGCGCATTGATCATCGGCGTGGCTTCATGGCCTCGGATGACCATGCGAGCTTGGAACTGAGCTTTGCCGAAGATGGCACATTGGTGTCGGCTCAGAGCAGTTTGGCTCTTCAAGGCCGCACGATCAGCAGCGAATTGATCAAGGGGGGAGCTTCAGCTTCCACCTCGGTGGCTGCGCCGCAGATTGACCGAGCCGTGAAGATTGGCACCGACCTTGTGGCGGATCTTTCGTCGAAACTGTTGCGTGAAAAGATCGTCGAACCGGGGCGCGTGTCGTTTCCTGCCGCTATCCGGCACAATTACAATCTACTGTATCGAGCCGTGCGGAAAAAGGCACCGGATGCGGCGGCACCTGCCACTGCGGCGATGCCGCCTGATGAACCTGCCACTCCGACGCGTGCAGCGCCTCCACCGGTGACGCCTCCGGCTCCGGCGAGTCCACCACCTGCAACAACACCGCCTGCGCCCACGCCACCCGCGACGGAAGGGGGCAAAAAAGAAATTCCTCTGCCAGATATCAAATCTTACAATCCCGCAGGTGCGCCCACCACCCCACTCCCAGAGAAAAAGAAATCCATGGTCGTGGAGTATGGTGAGGATGTCTTGAAGCTAGCTCGCGATGTGGCGAAGCAGCAGATCAAGTGATGGCGACCCGAGCGATTTATTTGGCGATCCACTGGACGCCATCGACCACGACATAACCATCGGTCCCGGCATTGGAGACGATCACTTCGGCCTCCGTGCTGAACTCAAAGGTGCCGAGAGAGACGCCCAGGTCATCAACCGGGCCAGGGACCTTTTCGTTGACCTTCACTTCGGTGGCACCGCCCGTGTGTTTGATGGTGACCGGCACATTGTTGGCGCGGTTGTTGTTCGGGGCATAGGCAAAGATGACTTCGTAGCGCCCGGCTTGAGGTAGCTTGGCACGAAAGGCGGCGGTGATCTCACCCTTGCTGCCATTGCCATCGTGGCTGTAGCCATTGCCGATGAACTTTTTGGCGGCACCACTCTCTTCCCAATGGCCTGCTTTGAGAGCTTGCTCATCATCGACCACGACACCCTTCATGGCTTTCGGATCGAGACCACGAGCGCTCTTCGGCCCTGTGTAGTTGAGGATCTGACCGTCTTTGAGCAATTGCTCACGCAGCTTCTCATAGGGCACTTTTTGCACCGGCAGCCCGCCTTCAATCGCGAAGACAGCCGCGGTGGCGGCGGACTGACCCAGGATCATGAACACGGGCTCCATGCGGATGGAGCCATAAGCGATGTGAGTGGCGGACATGGCGACTGGCACCAGTAGATTGGAGACCTGGCCTTCTTTCGGCACGAGGGAGCCATAGGCGATCTCATACGGTCCATTTGTGCTGACGCCGATGTCGCCTTCGTTTTGCACATAACCTTCAGCGGTGATGTAGCGCTGCACGTTGTGGCTATCGATGGTGTAGCTGCCCATGCCCACGGATTCCGGGGTGGGTTTCAGTTTGCGCAGCTCATTCTCGGTCATGACATAGTGGCCGATCATGCGGCGTGCTTCGCGGATGTAGAGCTGATGTGACCAGTTGCCATTGTCCGTGAATTCATCCTTGGGTAGGCCCCAGGTCTGCATCTCTTTTTGCACATCCTGCGGGACGCGTGGGTCATTGGCGATGAACCAGAGTAGCCCCTGCTGATAGCTGCGATGTTCAGCGATGATCTCTTGGCGGCGCTCGTAACTTGCTTCTGGGTAATCGTAGTTGTAGCCGATGTTGTCGAAGCTGAAGGGGCCGTGATTGTTGGTGTCCGTCTTGTGATTGGGGATCGGATCGAATTTTTCAAAAGTCTCGCGCCAGCCTGCCTCAAACACGCGCAGGATCAGCTCATACTGGCTGACATCGTAGTCCGCCGGTTTGGGGAAGGGGATGCGATTGCTCGGATCATTGGTGTAGCAGGCACGGAAGCAGTAGGCCTGCACACGTTTGTCGCCTTCACCCTTCACGCCGGCATCTTCGGTGCTGACACGGGCTAATACGCCGCTCTTGGGATCGCCGGGCACTTTGTAAGGACTGATGGGCGTCTTCACAGCACCAAAGTGATGGCGGTGATGAAGCACACCGACCTGGATGCCGTTGTGCTCTTCGCCATAGACGCTGTTGGCTTCGCGACCGACATGGTAACTGACGCCCGCAGCGGCCATGAGATCGCCTTCATAGGTCACGTCGATGAACATTTTTCCGCTGTAGGTGTTGCCATCCAGCGTGGTGATCGAGACGATTTTATCGCCCTCTTTTTTCACACCTTTGGCGCGATCCAGCCAAGCATCGCGGACGACGGGGATGTCCAGTTCCTTGACCCAAGTTTCGAAGATCTTTTCAGCCGCACTGGGTTCAAAGATCCACATCGTGCGGTTCTCACCGTCCATCGCCGGTGTGCCCTGACCTTTGTTGCCGTATTCGCTTTTCTTCTGCTGCACCCAGGATTCGTCCTTTTGGTAGTGCATGTAGATGCGATGATAAAACTCGCGTGAGAGCCCTCCGATGACGGCTTTATTGCCGGTGTCGGTGAAACCCAGGCCACCGCTGCTGAGTCCGCCGAGGTGTTTGTCAGGGCTGACAATGATGACGGACTTCCCCATCTTTTTCACCTGCACAGCGGAGGTGATGGCGGCGCAAGTACCGCCATAGATCACGACATCGTGTTCTGAGGTGGCAGCGTTCGAGACGAGGTGACAAGATAGGAGTGCGATGAGGCAGGTTGGAACTCTCATGAAGGCGTCATTCGGCCAGAGTCCAGGGGCTTTGTCAATGCGGGAAGGCAAGACTGAGGGAAGTGCTTATGGGGCACCGTGTCGCCGTTTCCACCGACTCACGATTAACACAACGAGGATCCCACTGAGCAAGGACAGCCCCAAAAGAGGCAGGGCACCCCAACGTGCGTCGGGAGCTGGTTTGGCTACTGGTGATTGGAAGAGATGCTCGACAGCAAACCCGGTGTCATAAAGGTAATCCGGCTGATTGGCGCTGAAGGGCACATGCAGGCGATGCTCGCCCTGAATGTAATGGCCCTCGATCTCTGAGCCCTCTCCCATCAGAGGAAAAAGGGTGAAATCGAGCGCGAAGTTGGCGATGACTTCGGGGGTGGTTTGCACAAACTGAAGGTCCACGCAGCGATCGACATCGGTCAGTGGTGCGCTGTTTTGTTTGGGCCAGACGGGACTGACAATCACCTGACTCCACGAGAGGGGCTGGCCATTGATTTTGAGGACTGCGTGGCGATTGAATTGCTCGATGAGGAGTGGCCCTGCGGCCTCGAGTTCCGTGTTGTCCACAGAGCCGTCGGCATTGCGATCCAGAGGGCTGATCCGCTGAAGGATGGGCAGATTGAAGGTGAATCGAAAATCGATCCGCTGGCGATCAACGGTGACCTGGAGTTCGCTCATGTCAGCCGGATGAGCGAAGACACTGAAGACGGCTCCGAAAAGCACCGGCAGCAGGTGGTAAGGCTGGATCCAGCGAGGTTTCATCCAGCCACCAGGTCCAAGATGCGTTGCTGATGCGCGGCCATCTGAGCGGCCTCAGAGGCTTCGTGATCATCCCAGCCTCCGAGGTGCATGAGTCCGTGAATCATGTAGAGTGCGAGTTCGCGATTCAGTGGCTGCTGATGCTCGGTTCCCTGCCGCAAAGCGGTGTCCGCACTGACCAGGATCTCGCCATGATGAAAAGTGATGACATCCGTGGGCGTCGGGTCGTCGAGAAACTCAGCATGAACTCGGGTGATCTCATCATCCGAGATGAGGCTGATTTCGACCTCGGGCACATGCAGCAATGGGGCGTCCACAGACTTGGCTGCGTCCATGCAGTGCGGCAGTGCGGCTTTAACGATGCGGCGTAGCCACGGCAGGTCCACGGGGTGGCTCTGCTGGTGATTGTAGAGTCGGATCGTTTGCTTCACGCAGCGGAGGCAGGAGGCTTGCGAGTGGGTCGCTTCTTTCTTTCCTCAGCGGTGTAGGGGGAGTCCACGACTAGGGTCATGCCATCATGCACCTGGGGTGCGGCGGGGGCTGCTTCCTTGGTGATGATGGTGGTGGTCGGTGCCTCGGTCGCCTTTTGGTATTTGATGCGACTGTGCATCATGCTGAGGAGAGTTTTGACAAAGCTAGCTTTGACGCGCGCCAGTTCGGCGATGGTCAGGTCACATTCATCGAGTTGACCGTCCTTCATGCGGTCCTGCACGAGGTCATCGACGAGGCCTTCAATGCGTGAGGCATTCGGTTTCTCCAGAGCACGCGACGCACTCTCGACCGCATCGGCCAGGGAGATGATGGCGGACTCTTTGAATTGTGGCGTCGGTCCAGGGTAACGGAACACTTCCTGACTGACCTGGGGGATGTCGTCTTCTTTGAATTTACCTTGTTCGACGAGTCGGATCATCTCTGCTTTTTGATCCAAAGCGCGTTTGTAAAAATACCAAGCGAGGGAGGTGCCATGATGCTGCTCGATGACGTCGATGATGCTGACGTTGAGCTTGTGTTTGATGGCGAGGTCCACCCCATCTTTCACATGGGCGATGAGAATCAGGGCGCTCATTCGCGCGGTGAGGTCATCGTGTGGATTGTCGGAGGGGTCCATGTTCTCGATGAAATACTCCGGTTTGGTGAGCTTCCCGATGTCATGAAAATAGGCGCAGACGCGGGTCATGGCGGCATTCGCACCGATGGCTTCTGCCGCGGCCTCTGAGAGATTGGCGACGACGAGGCTGTGGTGATAGCTGCCGGGGGCCTCAATGCTGAGTCGCTTCATCAGCGGGTGATTCAGGTCGGCCAGTTCAAGCCAAGAGACCTCCGTGGTGACTCCAAATATGGATTCAATCACGGGAAGCAGTCCGCCCACGATCATGCCCGTGAGGATGCCAATGATCAGCGGCACTCCAATGACACGGCCCAGGGCTAAATTTTCCGTGGTTCCAGAGGCCTCGTAAAGCAGGAGGGAAAAAGCCGCTGCGACACCGCCGATGTAGAGCCCGGCCATGAAGAGGCGATTGCGTTTGCGCACCCGTTTGGTGAAGAGGACGACCAAGAAGCCGATGAGGCTGGAGCAGGCAAGGTAGGTGATGGGATTCACCGCCACACAGACCATGGTGCCCAGCAGGGTGGTGTAAATGGCACCAAAAAGACCAATTCGCCGTCCCAGGATGACTGACAA
>JAIXVB010000165.1 GCA_027483245.1 Verrucomicrobiaceae bacterium
ATGAGAAAAGGCAGGAGAGTGGTGGTGTCGCGGACGGTTTTGGGGGTCATTCAGGAGTCTTTCTGACAAGGCGAAACTGACGCTGATATTTGAGCGGAGTCATGCCGATGTGGCGGTGAAAATGTTGAGTGAAACTGCTTTGATCGCAAAAACCCAAATCGAGGGCAATGCTGCTGATTTGGGCATCCTCGTGTTGAAGTGCATCACAAGCGGCCTGGATGCGCAGTTTCATGATGAAGGCCTGCGGACTGACGCCAAAGGTCTCGACAAACTTGCGATGCAATTGCCGAGTGCTGAGGTGAACCATGGAGGCGAGATCTTCCACGCGAACCTTTTCACGGAAATGCTGGCGAATGTAAGTCAGGGCGCGTTCGATGTGCAGATAAGGATGCACCGTTTCGACAGCATGGCCGTAGCTCTGTGTGGTTCCCATGATGCCGATCACACGGCCTTTGCGATCTCTCACAGGAAGTTTATTCGTGATGAACCAGTCGGGGATTCCTTGCGGATTGAAGAAGAGTTCGATCAGATTCATTCGAGCCTGACCCGTGCGCAGGACCTCGCTGTCATCTTGTCGAAAGGTTTCGGCAAGGCGTGTGGGGAAGATGTCGAAGTCGTCCTTGCCGATCAATTCTTGCTCTTGCTTGTAGCCCAAACTTTCCACAAAATGCTGGTTGGCGCAGATGAACTGAAAGCGGCTGTTTTTGGCAAAAAATGAGATGCCCGGCAAGTGATCAAACAGGCGGTAAAACTGGCTGTCTGGTGCGAGTGCACGCAGAAAGCTTTCTTTCAGGGATTCAGGAGTGGCGGGCATCTCGACTCAGCTCAGTCAGTCCTCCATCAGCTTGACAGCTAGGTTGCGCATGACCTGCCGGTGGCCCGTGTTGTTCACGCGATCGTAGGCTTCATCCAGATTGCGCAAGCTGCGCAAAAGGATGGCCTCTGTGCTGGCGGGACGATTCAAGACTTCATCAAGGGCCGGGTGGGAGGTGGGGTGATGTCGGGCGACATCGGTGGCCAGCATGAACCTGCCACGATTGAAACAATCTACCAGCCAAGTGCGCCCGGCGAGCTCGGTGCTCGCGAGGAAATGCCCTGGGAAATTGCAGCCTTTGATATCGATCTCAAAGCGCTGACCTAACAAACGATACAGGCAGCAGAGGCTGATGGGATTTCCCAAACCGGTTTCGAGAACCCAAAACAGATTGCTGTTGTTGGGTGTGTAGTAGTCTTTGGTGTTACCGCGAAAACGAACGGTACCATTTTGCATGGTGAACATCCAGTCGCTCAGCTCTCGAGCATCCATGCGACCTTGATCACGGAAAGCCTCTTCCGCGAGAGCATCCAACCGCTGAGAGAGCTCACCTGCCTGAGTGCGCCAACTGTGCATGTAGGCCGAGATTTGGGCGAGGCCCTCTTCGAGCTGTGTGGTCGGGTGATCCAGCCAGCGCCAGCGCATCCAGGTTTCCTCCAGCTCAGCCTGCCGTGCGGGCTCCAGAAGGCGGCCCATGTGGCGCTCCTCATCGCTGGTGAGGGGGCGGTCCAGAAGCTGCAGTCGTTCAGGTAGTTCCCGACGAATGCTCATCAGCTCCCTCTGCACAGCCTCTTGCACCACTTTGGACTCGTCATCGAGCAAAGAGATCAGGTGGTCGAGTTGGACAAATCCAGGCATGGGAGGGTGTTTAGCAGAAAGCAGGTAAAAGAGCAAAGCCAGAAGTGGGGCACCCCAGGCTGTCAGTTGTCGAGATCCGTCGTTGAATCCGGCCTCAGCCTCACTGATGAAAGGCCTCCACCTGATGCCTCCCCCGACCGCCTCTCTCCTCTCTGCCACCGAACTCACTCTTTCGTATGGAAACCAGCGCCTGCTCACCGGGGTCACTCTGGCGGTCTCGGCGGGTGAAAAAGTCGGTCTCGTGGGTCGCAATGGCTGTGGAAAAACCAGTCTGCTGAAAATCCTCACAGGCTTGGAGAAAGCGGATACGGGTGAGCTTTCAGTGCGCCGTGGCTTGCGCCTGGGATATTTGCCCCAAGAATTCGAACTCGACGGAGAGCGGACGGTTTTGGAAAATATCCAGGCCGGTGCCGCGGATCTCACGAGCTGGATCAGCCGCTATGAGGCTGGGCAGGGCAGCGAAGCCGAGTTGGCAGAGATGTTGCACCAGATCGAGGCTGCCGATGGCTGGAATCTCGATGCACGGATCCGGGCTACGGCCACCGCTCTTTCGGCCCCTTCCTTGGATGCGCGTGTCGCCCCTTTGTCGGGAGGAGAAAAGCGCCGTGTCGCCCTGTGCCGTGCTTTGGTCGCCCAACCGGATCTTTTGCTCCTCGATGAGCCGACCAATCACCTGGATTCCGACTCCATCCGTTGGCTGGAAGACTGTCTGCGCAGCTTTCCAGGCGCGGTCATCTTTGTCACGCATGATCGTTACTTCCTGGACGTGATCGCCACGCGCATCATTGAGCTGGCAGACGGCTCTTGTTACTCCCATCCCGGCAACTACACGGCCTATTTAGAGAGCAAAGCGGCCCGGCAGCAAATCGCCGAGCAGTCTGAGCGTCGCCGTCAGCGTTTCCTGCGCACGGAATTGGAGTGGGTGAGGGCAGGGGTCAAAGCGCGTGGCACCAAACAACGCAGTCGTTTGGACGCCTTTTATCAGATCGAAGGCCAGGAAGCGCCGCCTGAGGAGCGTGAGATGGATCTGCTGCTGCCAACGCCTGCCGAAATGGGGGACATCGCCGTCAATCTGGAAAACGTCGGTGGCAAAGTGGAGACCGAATCAGGGGAGGAGCGCTGGCTTTTTCGCGAACTCAACGCCGTCTTTCGCCCAGGGCAGTGCACGGGCATTGTTGGACGCAATGGAGCCGGTAAAACCACCCTCTTGCGCATCTGCATGGGGCAACGAGACCCCGATGAGGGAAAAGCAACGGTGGGGAAAAAGGTGCTCTTCAACTACATTGATCAGACGCGCATGCAGCTCAATGGCACGGGTTCTGTCCTGGCTGAAGTGGCGGATCAGGACGAGACCGTTTTCTTTGGTCAGCAAAAAATCAGCGCTCGGGCTTACCTGCGGCGCTTTTTGTTCAGCGATGATCGCACCAATGAACGCGTGGATCGTCTCTCGGGCGGTGAGCGTGCTCGGTTAATGTTGGCCAAGGTGCTCAAGCGCGGTGGCAATGTCATTGTGCTGGATGAGCCTACCAATGATTTGGATCTGCAAAGCCTGCGCATTCTGGAGGAGGCGCTGAGCAGTTTCGGCGGCACTTCGATCGTCGTCAGCCATGACCGTTACTTTTTGGATCGGGTTTGTGATCAGATCATCGCCTTTGAACCGAATGGCGTGCACGTGCAGGTCGGCAACTACAGTTATTATCTGGAGAAGCGCAAAGAACGTGAGATGCGTGAACGCACTTGGACCGCTCCTGTGAAGGCTGAAAAGGTCGCTCCAGTCACAGAAGCCAAAGTCAAACCACGCAAACTGAGCTTCAAAGAAACCCGCGAGCTGGAAGGGATCGAGGCGCTCATTCTCACGGCGGAGGAGAAAGTGGAGTCACTGGACACCACGCTCAATGATCCATCCTTCTACATTACCCGCTCTCAGGAAGCCGAGGGACTCCTGGCTCAACTGGAGGTCGCGAAAGCCGATGTCGCGCGTCTGTATGCGCGCTGGGAGGAGCTGGAAGCTGTGCGCGCGGCGATGATGGAGTAAACCCTGCTCGCGCAGGGCATCCTTTACAGAGCTTTCTTCGCCACCTTTTTCACTGCCGGAGCTCCGAGATTGCCTTGGAGTTCGGTTGGCGAGATGCCGAGCAGCTTGGTGGTCTTGCCCACATCCTCCTCGTAATGACGGTAGGCCATGCGGCTGAGCTCACGCTCGACCCAGGGCAGCAGCTCCATGTCCGGCGTGGTCTGCGCGGTGTGCAGCAGCATCATGAGTGCATCCCGCATCCGGGTCACTGTGGTGGCCGAGTTGCCATGACGACTGCCGGTGCTGCCAAGAGGAATGTCCGAAGGCAGGAGCACGTCTGAATTGCACAAAGCGCAGGCGCGTTGAATCGTGTTTTCCAGCTCACGCACGTTGCCCGGCCAGTCGTAAGCTTCCAAAAGAGCCAGCGCGTCATCGGTGAAGCGCATGGTCGGGCCGCCGCGACGACGGGCGGATTGGCGATGCAGGAAGAATTCTGCCAGCATGCGCACATCTTCACGACGCTCGCGAAGCGGTGGGATGTGGATGCGCACCACGTTCAGACGATAAAACAAGTCTTCACGGAAGGTACCCTTGGCCACTTCCTCTTCCAGATTCTTGTTGGTCGCTGCCAGGATGCGCACATCGCATTTCAGGACCTGATTGCTACCCACACGGCAGAATTCACCTTCTTGGAGCACGCGCAGCAGCTTGCTCTGCACGGCCAGGGGCATGTCACCGATTTCATCCAGGAAGAGCGTGCCACCATCGCACTGCTCAAAGCGACCGATGCGCTGTGTAACGGCACCGGTGAAGCTGCCCTTTTCATGGCCGAAGATTTCACTCTCCATCAGATTGTCTGGGATGGAGGTGATGTTGATGCCGACGAACTCCTTCTGAGTGCGCGGGCTGAATTTGTGAATGGCGCGGGCCACGAGTTCCTTCCCGCAACCGCTCTCACCGGTGACCATGACGGGCGCGTCACTGCGTGACACACGACCGATCATTTTAAAGACATCCTGCATCGGTGCAGAGCGGCCGATGATCGTCTCTTGGATCGTTTCTGCAGGCACTTCTGCAGCTTGGGCGCGGGTCACACGGCGGGATTCATTGGCGCGGAGAGCACTCTCCACGACCGTGCGCAGTTCATAGGGGAGCTTTTCCTTGCCCAGCACATCGTAGGCTCCCAGGCGCATCGCTTCGATGACGTTGCTGGTGCTGGCGATGCCACTGAAGAGGATCACCATGGCGTTGGGATCGTTCTGGCGCAGGCGCTTCAGCAGCTCGATGCCGGAGGTGCCCGTCAGGCGAACTTCTGCCAAAACGAGGTCGGCGCGGTGTTTCTGATAATGCGCTAAAGCTTCCTCGGCGCGTTCTGAAGTGACGACGGACACACCCGGGGCTTTCAAATGCCCAGCTGCCCAGGCTAGAAAGTCTGGGTCTGTGTCCACGATAAGAATGCGCGAGTCCGGGGTATCTGCCATGTGTGGTTA
>JAIXVB010000447.1 GCA_027483245.1 Verrucomicrobiaceae bacterium
AGCAGTGGCAGCCTGCCTGCCGGACTGACCCTGAACAGCGGTAGCAGCACCATCTCGGGCATCCCGACCAGCACTGCCAGCGCCAGCTTCACGGTGCGTGCGGTCAATGGCAACGGTTGCGTCGGCACACGCAGCTACACCGTGACTCCGCTGTGCCCCACGATCGTTGTTTCCCCTGGCAGCTTGCCCGCGGCCGTGGTGGGTGAGGTTTACTCTCAGTCACTTCTCGCCAGCGGTGGCACGGCGGCTTACACCTGGGCAGTCACCAGTGGGACGTTGCCAAATGGCCTCAGCTTGAACACCAGCAGTGGCGTTGTCTCGGGCACCCCAACGGCTTCCAATGGCGCGGGCACCGCGGTGACCTTCCGCGCGACCGATGTCTATGGCTGTCAGGGTTCGATCACGCTGACCCTGAAGGTTTGCCCAGTGATCAGTATGGCACCGACAACGCTCACGACACCGACCGTGGGCAGCAGTTATTCTCAAACCATCACAGCCACGGGAGGTGTTGCTTCCTACACGTTTGGTTTGGCAAGTGGCAGCCTGCCCGCAGGGCTCACACTGAATGCCAGCGGTGGACTCAGCGGCACCGCCACCAGTGCCAGTGCGACCACGTTTGTCATTCGTGCCACCGATGCCAATGGCTGTGTGGGCACGCGCAGTTACAGCCTCACCCCGGTTTGCCCCAGCATCATTGTCAATCCCACCTCGTTGCCAGCTCCGACCGTGGGCGTTTCTTACAGCCAGACTTTGAGTGCCTCCGGTGGCACAGCTCCCTTCAGCTTCAGCCTCAGTTCTGGCAGTCTGCCCACCGGCCTCACGCTGGGGTCCAGCAGTGGCATCGTCAGTGGTATCCCCACCTCCAGCAGCAGCGCCACGTTCACCGTGCGCATCACCGATGCCAATGGCTGCACAGGTTCACGGAGTTACACGCTCACTCCAGTTTGCCCGACGATCACCGTGACGCCGACGGCGATGACGATGTATCTTTCCACTGCGACATCGCGCACTCTGACCGCGGCCAATGGCACGGCCCCTTACACCTGGAGCCTCGCTTCCGGTTCATTGCCCCCTGGGTTGAGCTTGACCACCGCGGGTGTCCTCAGTGGCACACCGACTGCGCTCGGTGTCCAGACTTTCAGCGTGCGTGCGACCGATGCCAACGCATGTCAGGTGACCCAAACGATCACCGTCACAGTCAAAGGCATGTCGCTCGGCAGTCATGTCTGGCAGGACAATGACAACGACGGCCAGCGTGAAGGCGGTGAGCCTGGGGTTGCTGGCGCGGTCGTTCAGCTCATGCAGCCCGGCAGTGACAATGCCATCGGTGGCACCAGCACCGCCGCTGATACCCAGGTCGGATCCGTGATCGTCACGGATGCCAGCGGGGCCTACACCTTCAGCAACATCGTGCCGGGCAACTACTACGTGCGGGTGGTTCCGCCGGTGCATTTCACCCACACCTCTGGCACTCCCGCCACGGCGGATAACAGCGTCAATGACAACAATGATGGAGCCCAACCCGAAGGTCCTGGCACGGCCCTTTTCAGCCCCATCATTGCCCTTCAGCCCGGCACAGAATCCGTGACCGATGGCGACACCGACAATGACACCAATCTGACCGTGGACTTCGGCCTCTGGGCCTCGCTTTCCATCGGCAACATGGTTTTCCTCGACATCAACAGCAACGGCATCCTCAATGCCAATGAGGGGATCGAAAATGTCTTGGTGCTGCTCTTCCCGCAGGGCGCGAATGTCGCCACCGATGAGGCGGTGAATGCTGCCATCACTGGCAAAAAAGGCCGCTACATCCTGGAGGGCATCAACCCCGGCGCTTATTTCCTCCACATCCCTGCGAATCAGTTTGCCGAGGGCGCGCTGCTTTCCGGCACGCAGCCGATCAGCACGGTGGTCGCAGGCGATGACCACACCGGTCAGGATCTCGTCTTTAACAACTCCCCCGCGATTCAAGGGGCCAGCACGGCCGTCTTTACCCTGACTCCGGGTCAGCTTCCCAGCGGGTCCGCCGAGGCAGGCTTCGAGAGCGTCGCCGACGATGGCGACCTGGATGGCAATACCGACCTCACGCGTGATCTCGGTGTCGTCAGTGTCAGTGGCGGCGGTTTCCCCGTGGCCGACAGCGGCTTCGCCATCACTCCCACCGGCATCCAGACTCCAGCACCGGCCACCTTCACCACCTGGAAACGTCAGCAGCCCGGTCCCGATGATGAGGATCTCTACACACCACTGATCGAATACGCTCTCGGCACCGACCCCGCCAATGGCCGCAGTGGCGCAGGCAGTTTCAGGCTCGAGACTTCTGCCACGCTGGGCACCGCTGAGGCTTGGCTGCTGCGTCCGGTCAGTGGACGTGAGGACATCAGCTACACCCTTGAGGGCAGCACGGATCTCACCACCTGGACACGACTCAGTCTCACCCCGCTGACTCGCATCACTGCGGATGGACGCCAATCCTTGCGTTATCCAGATCTCGAAAGCGCCAGCGTTTTTGCCGGTCAGACGCGCGGCTTTGTGCGCCTGAAGATCACGCTGGATGCCGACCTCAATGGTCTGGCTGAAGCCACTGCCTATTCCCCGGTGCAGGCCTTCAGTCGCGAGACCTTCACCGCTGGCGGCACTCGCAGTTTCTCCATGCCGTTGGTCAATACTGAACTCTTTGCAGGTCTGGTCACCTCCGTGGAGGGCAGCAGCCTCACGCTTCCCGTCAGTCTCACCCTGCCGGACAGCCCTTGTTATGTCGAGGTGCTCAGCGGCCATTCGATCGGGCATCGTTTCGAAGTGGATCCTCAAACCAGCCTCGCCAACAAGGTCGTCTTGAAAAGCCCAGCTCCAGGTCTCACGGGTGCCCGGATCGTCATCCGCCCGCATTGGACACTCGGCGGTCTGCTTCCTGAAGATGTCTTCACTGCTGGAAGTTCCGACGCCGATGCGGACCGCATCCTCACCTTTGACCCTGCCGCCAACAACTTCCGCATCGCCTGGCTCTCCTCCACCGGATGGCAGCGCGAAGGTGCGGCCCTGGCCCAGGAAACTCTACCGCCTCACAGCGCCGTGCTGGTCCACAGTCGTGCGGCCGAGATCAGCGTCCTCTTCACCGGTCAGCTGGCTGAAAACAACGCGCCGATCCTGCCGATCACCGGCACCCGATTCCTCGGCACCGCTCAGCTCCTGCCTCAATCTCCCCTCACTGCTGGATTCAACACCCAGAGTGGTTACCGAGCCGCCACCCGCAGTGCCAGCGCCAGCCGTCTGCGCCTGTGGAAAGCCGATGCTGAACCCGGAGTCACCGGTTACGACAGTCTCTTCCTCCTCCAGACAAGTGAAGGCACCCGCTGGATTCGCGAGGGCGATGCCACCGCCACCGACCTGACCGAAACCCCATTGCTCCAACCCTTCCACGGCTTCTTCCTCGTGCAGCCCTGAGTTCAGTCCGCCAGGGAAAAGGGGAAAGGGATAAGAGAAAAGGGTCAGAGGTTCTGAAGTTCGGATCGCGGACATCCTTCTCTTCCTCCTACTCTCGGAGCGCAAGAAAAGTCTGAATCAGAGATCATCCTCCTCATTTCGACAACCTATTTCCATCACAAATAAAAGTCCGAACTGCGAACGAGGAATCCGAGATGAAAGACTGAAAGCCTACGCGAATTGATCTTTGCAGAGAGTCGTTCCTTCGACCCAAGAGCTGGGCACGAGGGTTTTGCATTGAATGGTTGTCGCAGGTCCGGCTCTGCCGAGGTGAAGTTGCGCGACGATCAAATCCAGTGCTGCTGCTCCGACCTCGCTTTCGTTTTGACACATGC
>JAIXVB010000170.1 GCA_027483245.1 Verrucomicrobiaceae bacterium
ACAGTTTGTATCGAATCGGGAGTGGATGTGCCGACCGTTGCAAAGTGGATGGGGCACAAGGACGGCGGCGCTTTGGCTATGAAGACTTATGGTCATTTACGAAATGACCATTCTGTTGCTGCTGCCGCGAAAGTTTCATTCGCTTCGTGACCGGACCGTATGTTTTGATATGGCTTTGCAGGTCTAAGCAGAGTCCACAGATTTCCTGGACAAATTGTTCGCGGAATACTTGAGGCCAAAATTTCGGAGGGTGATTTCGCAGCATCGTGTTGGCGACCAAGCGGAAACGCCGTGCGTCCGATAACAGCCTGTCAGGTTGAGGTGTGCCATAGCCTCGAGTGCTGCGCGGCTTTTGAAGCTCCCACAGCCTCACTCTTTTCTCTCGCTCGATCCACTCTGCAAGTTCAGCGGATTTTTGGAACACCAGTTTGTTTTTGCGCATGGATACTCCTGGGATCTGATAAGCCAAATTGCTAACCCATCGCTTGGAGCGCCCCGTTTCTTTGGCGATGTCCCAACAGTCTAAACAATCATTCACCGCCTCTTTAGCGACTTGAATTTGCTCCGCCAATTCCTCCATCTGCTTCCGATATTTGGCACCTGGAGTTCCGAATCGCTTCCACATGGCTTTACGCCGTGTTTGAAGGACTTGAACGGCTTGTTCGTCGCGGTGCAAACACCGCTGCATTCTGACCTTCTTGAGCCGGGCCTCGCAAGCAATCCAATTTCGCAGTTCTGGGGAATCGGGAAAACTCCATCTCCCTGAGAGCCTTCGATATGCACCTGGAATAATGCCCTGAGATGCCATTTTTGAGATCCATTGCCTAGTATGGCCAGACCTTTCGACCAAAAAGCTCACAGTGATTTTCATCTGCTAAAATGTAAACTGGGAAAAGGTGTTTTGACACCAACCGCTATGCATGGATAAGAACAATCGCTCCTACATCTCGAAACCGCGCCAGGACAGGTCCCCTTCAGGCGGCAGGTCACGCCAAGCAGGTGTTCATGGCAGAAATAGTTTCGAGCTTCGGATACACAAAACTGGAGGCATGATTCGAATCAATCTCGAAATGCCGATGTGCAAACTAGAACGCTGGTTTTGGCCATTTCTCGTTTGCGCCTTCTTGGCTTATGGAGGAAAAGGGAGCACCTTAAGCGCTCTAATTGAAAAGGCGATTAACCACCTGCTCACCACGCCCTAGCACTACCCTCTCTCGACTGGTTGCCAGGAATGCAAAGCAGCTAGCTGAAGAGGGGCCGGCAGTCCGATCTGAGAACCAGCGTTAAAGATCCGAATAAAAATTATGAGCATCTGCGGAATGAGTATTCTGTTACTGCCGCTTTCCGCATCTCATTCGCCGCTTGAGCGCATCCGCCCACCGATTCGGGCGAGCGGCGGGCTCATCCACCTTCGGCGCAGCTGGCGGTTCTTTCATCTGCCCCACCTTGGCTCCCATTCCAAGGTATCTGCCCGCCTCCTTTAGCAGCCGGTCCACTTCGCTCTTGGGAATCAGCGTCCGGCCAAGTTCTGTGATCGCCTGCACCTTGCCCGCCTTTAGTTGCCGATACGCCCACGTCCGTTCCTTGCCAAACAACGCAGCAAATTCAGAGGGCGTGAAGGTGAGCTTTTCCATGGCAAAACAACGATCATCCCTTTACCCAAGACCTGGCTAGCTTTTCCTTCATGTCGGCAGATGATTTGGAACTCCATTTCGGTCTCGGAATATCTGAAGCAGGCTTTTTCGGTGCTTGTTTTTGGAGCGGATTTCTTCCTTCAAGCTTTCGTTCTCTGACAAATTTCTGCCACAGACTCAGTTCTGTGGTGGAGAGCTTTTTGAGCTTTCCGTCCCGACTCGATTTCACCCTCCCGTGATAGATTCCCGCGCTCTCAAGCAGTCGCTCAACCTCAGTGGCGGGAATGAGGATTCTGCCATGCTCAGTGATTGCCTTGACCTTGCCAGCGTAGATCTGCCTGTATCCCCATGTCTGCGATTTTCCAAACAGCTCAGCAAATTCCCCCGGTGAATAAGCGACTCGGTGGGTTGAATCCATATCAGCAGTGGACGTGAAACAGTTTCATGGGATTCTGTTTCATTTTATTACGCGATTTTGGTCCATTCTCAATCACCAAATCCGGCTATTTCCAAGTCCTTTGGATGAGCGTTCTCTCCTCATCGTCCCTCACATCCAGATAGATGGCCGTAGTTGCAGACTGCGAATGGCCGAACCAAAGTTGAAGCAGATTCAGCGGTATCTTGGCAAGGGCTCCACGAACGCCAAACGCATGACGAAGGCCCTTCGTCGTGGCGTGGATGCCGGTAATCTCAGCAGCTTCCATCACCTGCTTGATGATCCTCCATCCAGTAGTGCGAGAGAACCTCCATAAGTGGCCCTCAGTTCTCTCGCCTGCCAGATGACGCAGACCCGATAGCAGAGCGTTGGGCACAGGAATTCGCCGGTATTCCCGCCGCTCCCGCTTTTTCAATGTGCAGATACGAATGGCACCCGTTGAGAAGTCAATATCCTCTGCGGTAAGTGCCAATGCCTCGGAGATCCGTATCCCCGTGTAGTAGATCGTCATGCAGAACATTGCCTCTGGACGCGGCAATTTGCGGGCGCATTTGAGAAACCGCCGCCCTTCCGCATGGGTTAGGTATTTGCGCCGACCTTCATGGTCATAGGCGCTGTAGTTTTCTCGGCTCATGATTCACCTCCGTGAAACAGAATCCCATGAAACTGGTTCACAAAGCGTTAACGCCCTGTATCTCAGCCATTTGCGCCATAGCCCTTTTGTCCCGCGCTGCAATCGCACAGGACGCGGAACAAATCCGCACCGCCCATTACCAATACACCAAGGGCTTCAAACCAGCCCAAACCAACCTTACTGAGATCTTTCTACAGCTTGCTGGCAGCCTCGAACACCATGGCAGCCCCGAGCCTTATATCCGCCACATCCAGGCGGAGCATAAGCGCATCTCAGCCCTGTATGAGCAGAAGACTGGTGATTCCCATAAGGGGAGAATGCCGTCTTACATGACCGAAGAATATCTCAATCGTTTCATTGCCAACTGGAACGCCCTTTCTCCAAAGCTTGGGCTGGACCAGCTCGCTAAAGACGCGGCCAGATGCGCCCGCAACGCCATTCAAGGCCCTCAAGACACCGGCACTTTTGTGATTGAAATCCTCAACCACCATCAAGAGGAAGTGGTAAGCACAATGAAAGGCAAAAGCCAGAACGGCACCTTTGAGCGCCTGCGGGCAACGCTCGCCACAGAGTTGGAATTCACCCCCGGCACCAAGGCATTGCCAGACAGCGCCACGTTGGTAGAGCGCGAAAAAGCGTTGACCGAAACCGAGCGCAAAGAATACACGGCCCTGCTGAAACACGAACGCTTCACCAAGGCCGAGTTCGGCACCCTTGAGAGGTTCTATAAAAGCGCCTATGACAAACTCACCGAAGGCGGCAAAGCCGAAATAAGCAAGCGGGTCTGGAGCGGAACCCGTAAGGAACCGCCGCCGCCGAATACCCGCACGGACGCCATCAGTTCAGTCAAAGCATTCATGGATGAGAAATCCAAGCTGTTCGGAAAAATTGATGCCGCTGTCTCAGCAGATCAAGCCAAGTTGCTCCAAGAAGTCATAGACGGTGCGTTCCTTGATTTAGCGAGATTGGCTCATTCAGAATTGGAAGGAGGCATTTTAGAATGGTCTCTAAATCATTGATTTCCCGGTGTCTGGATGGCCTTTGCGACTTGTTTAGGCTCGCTTAACCTTGGCGGTGCCACACTTTGCGTGTTGGCATCAGCCAGTTGAATATCAATTGATAAGACATCAGCAGTTCCCGTTGCGCGGCTCTTCTCCTCCGTCTGGGTTTCTGTCTTCTCAGTTTTTCTAATCGCCACTCCTTCAGTGAGGTCATGACCCACAGCTGCGGTCGAGACCTGTTTCTGCGGAGTGACAGCCACATTTCCCGCAAACGCCGGACGATCTAGAACCTGGTATGCCTCTTCGTGTTTACCACTTTGCCACGCCGTCACGAAATCATGCCTATCGGTCTGCGGAATCCTTTCAAGCTGTCCCGCCAGCGCGGCCTCATTCTTCAATGCCTGATAAAGCCTCTGCCCTTCCTTCTCCCTGACCGCTTCAGGCAATTCCGAAAACTGATATTGCTCCTGCCGCACACCTTCCCAAACCCTGTAGCTCATTTGGGCCTTACCATCTTCACTCAGCCTGTCCCAGGTGTTTTCATAAAAGCCAGCCAGATTCCCAAAATCATCCTTGGTGAAAAACTCGCGCGATAAGAAAGCGCCATATTGCTCACGTTCGCTGTGAGTCAGCGCTGTTTCGCGTTCCATCAAATAAACCACTGCGGCTTGCCTCACCGTCAGTTGATTCTTCTCTTCCTGAGAAACCGCAACCTCCCGGTCAACAATCTCGATCTTGTCCTTCAAACCTTCAATATGGCTCGCCAGCATGCTGGCGTCAGGACTTCCTCCAGAAGCCCTGGCGGATCTAAGCATCCGCTCAAGTCGGTCTACCACCTCTGCCAATCTCCACCTTTCATCCGTCTTTGCCATTTCGCCTCCTGATTGCGTAAATGATACACGCAAAATATTGCCATTTTATGACAATCGTCGCAAATCCGAGCTATCCGAAATGTGTCAACAGCCCATTCGTTCGGTTAGTTCTGTGAAGGTCATTAAATACATCAGGGCTTCGTGTAAAACACGCCCCTGCCGCGTCCGTGACGATGCAGTAACCCGCTGTCCACCAGCTCGTTCATTTTCACCTTGAGAGTATTGCGGTTCGCGCTGGTGGCTTTCACCACCTCCGCAAGCGTGATGCGGTCCGCGTCATCCAGCAACCGCAACACGGCAGAGGCCAGCGGAGAACTTGATTCCACCCGCCGCTGCTCAATTTGGATCTTCGCGTTCAAATTGTCTTTCTGCCGCACCAGACAGCGCAAGAAAAACAGCAGCCAGGCGGTCCAGTCCGCCTGTTCGTTGCGCATTGTGGATTGGGTGTTCCTCAGCGCCTTGTAGTAGAACTCTTTGTTTTCCTCAATCACCGACTCCAGCGAAGCATATGGCACATAGTTGTAGCCGTGGCGCAGCAATAACAGCGTGGTCAAAACCCGCGATAGCCTGCCATTGCCATCCTGAAACGGATGTATGGCAAGGAACCACACCACGAACACTCCAGTGATGAGCAAGGGGTGCAACACACCATCGCGCTCCGCCTCCAACGTCCATTCCACCAACCGCTTCATGCAGAACGGTGTCTCAAACGGCGTGGCCGTTTCGAACACAATGCCAAGCTGATTCCCGCTCGCATCAAATGCCGCAACGTGATTGTCCAGCGTCTTGTAATTCCCGCGATGACGCTCGTCCTTGGTCGAGAATTGCAGCAGTGTCCTATGAAGCTGACGAATGTGGTTTTCCGTTACCGGAATATGCTCGAATGACTCGAACACCGTGTCCATCGCCGTTGCGTAGCCCGCCACTTCTTCCTCGTCCCGGCTCTTGAATTCCTGAATCTTGAGACCCGACAGCAGATTTGCCACTTCCTGGTCGGTGAGCTTGCTCCCTTCAATGCGGGTGGAAGAGCCGATGCTTTCAATGGTGGCAATCTTTTTGAGCTGCGAGAGCTGGTCCCTCGAGAGCCGCTTGAACACTCGCCACTGCCCTTTGAACTCATCGAGCGAGGCGATGAGCTTGAGCATTTCAGCGGTGATTACCGGTTCTGGAACGAGACTTTGTAGCATGTTCTATCCATTCAATATCCATTCAATATCCAATTATAGCCATTTCGCATCCATTAAACAAGTCCCCTTCTGAACTTTGAATTACGGAGGGGAAAAAGCCTTTCCCTCGCGCCTACTGCGTGGGGTGCTAACCAATATAGCAATTTATTTGCTCTTGCTCATCACACGGTTTGACTCGCGCTAACGGGTGATGTTTATCGCCAACGCAAGTGTTTTGGACACCAACTTTCTTAAATGCTAGTTCATGTGCGGACGATTAAATCAGTTTGCCAAGATCCCGAGCTTCCAGGCCGCCGGGCTGGCACTGGCCATAAAGCGCCATCTGGCTAAAGCCCGCGAAGACAAGCGCGGAAGAATTTATGTTCTCAACAACATCTGCCCCACTGATTATGCGGACGTGGTGATTCAGGACCACGAAGGAATTGCAACTGAGCGGATGCGTTTTGGGTTAATCCCAAACTGGGCACGAGGATCAAAGGCGGAAGTGTCCAAGAAGTTCACCCGCACCTTTAACGCCCGCTCCGACTCCATTTTCGAGCTGAGTTCTTACCGGCAGGCTATTCGCAAGCGCCGCTGCGTCATCCCTGCGCGGGGCTGGCATGAATGGCCAGACCGCACCACCCCTTTTTACATCCATAGATCGGACGACCTGCCTTTGTGGCTGGCGGGAATTTGGGATGTTTGGGAAAGCAACGCCGCTGATGACCAGGATGAACCGGTCATCACCTCAATGAGTGTCGTCACCACGCCGCCCGGAACCTACATGAGCAAATTCCACGACCGGAGCCCCCTGGTTTTGGAAGGTGATGCCATCTCAAACTGGCTCAGGCCCGACCTGCCGGAGTCAGACCTGCGGGCGCTTCTTGAGCCTTATGAATGCCCGCATCTGGAGGCATACCGCGTTTCAACCAGCGCCAACAACGCCAAAAACAAAACCGAGGAGGTTTTGCAGCCTATTTCTCCCCCGGTTCCTTGGGGAGACGACCCGCCAGCAAACGAAGACTTGAAACTGTTCTAAAGAACAGTATTTAATGCGCCATGTTGACGGCGCAGCAGAATCAATCCCTCCGGCTCCTTTGGCGCTGTCTGGCCAGCCAAAGGAAGCCCAAGCCCATTCCATTCCTCGGCTCTGTCGTGGCAGGCCGGGCCGAAGTGCCAGAATGCACCGTTGATTCATGCCTCACCGTTGATCCTGACACACTTGGCCTACCGAAAAACAACCGCACTTTTGCCCTCAAAGTTCAGGGCGACTCCATGCGAAACGCCGCCATCCTCGAAGGGGATGTGGTGATCATGGAATTCCGGGAAGCCAAGCACGGAGATATTGTGGCCGCCCTCATTGACGGTGAAACCACCCTGAAACGCTTTTTCGTCAAAAACGGCGTTCCCTATTTGCGGGCTTCCAACCCCAAATACCCTGATCTCATTCCCGCCCGCGAACTGGTGATTCAGGGTGTCATGGTCGCTCTGCTCAGGCTTCCCAAGAAGTGAACCGTTATGATGCTGCATTTTGATGCGGACGCGTTTTTTGCAGCGGTCGAGCAAGCCGCCGATCCGAAATTACGCGGGAAGCCAATCGCTGTTGGCGGTCAGAAACGCGGCGTTATTGCCTCCGCCAGCTATGAAGCAAGGAGGCTTGGCATCTATACCACCATGCCAACAGTCAGGGCGCGAAAGCTCTGTCCGTCGCTCATCATCCTGCCTGGCGATTTCGAGAAATATGAGCGCTTCTCCAGATTGATGTTTTCATATGCCTATGATTTCACGCCGTTGGTGGAGGTGACTTCAATTGACGAGTGCTACATGGATCTCAAAGGCTCCAAAGACACTCGGGCAGTTTCTACGGCATCGACCATTCAAAAGGCCATCGCGCAATCTCTCAAACTGTCCGTTTCGGTGGGCGTTGGAGCAAACAAGCTGGTTTCACAAATCGCTTCAAAGCTCAAAAAACCGCACTGCTTTATTGAAGTATCCCAAGGCAATGAGCAGGATTTCTTGTGGCCGCTAGAAAACAAATGGCTCCCTCTGGTCGGCCCTCACCTTGCCGCCAAACTCAACACCGCTGGACTGCGCTGTGTTGGTCATGTGGCGGCAACCCCCGTGGATGAATTATCACTGGTCGTTGGCACCAGCGCCCCCACCCTTCATGAATATGCCCTCGGGCGGGACGACCGGCCCGTGGTCTGTGATGCGCCTGATGCCAAGAGCTATGGCGAACAGGAAACTTTTGGGCAGGACACCACCAACACCGTGTTCATCATCGCCCGCCTGCGCTGCATGGCAGATAGCCTGATGCGGCGGGTCCGCCAAGATGGCAAAAGCATTCGCACGGTGAGCTTGCGGGTGCGTTACAACG
>JAIXVB010000194.1 GCA_027483245.1 Verrucomicrobiaceae bacterium
AGCACGCCATGACCTGTGAGCGCGACATCGAACGAAGGCTCATCGGCATCGCTGCTATGAATGTGCAATGCAGCGTAGCGCTGGCCCTGGGCTTGAGGAGTGAATCTCAGTCGGATCTCAGTACTGCCTCCAACAGCCAGAGCAGAAGCAGGCAGCTGGATCAAACTGAACTCTGAAGCATGAGGCCCATCCAATGTCACAGCCAAGCCCGTTAAATCAGCCGTACCTACGTTGCGAAGCGTGTAGGTCAGTTCCGTGCTGGAACCCAAATTTACACCACCAAAATCAGTCTGACTTATCGCATCTGTCAGCGGCGTGTTCACCGGCTGTTCGACCACCATCTCGGAACTACTGCCCCCCATGGAAATAGTGATCGATGTTTCGTAGATTGAACTGTCTCCGCCATAGAAACCACCTGTCATCTGAAACCCGCGTGCACGGATCTGATAACTCTGACCGGTTGGGAGCGCCAAACCCGTCAAGTGCCACCCATTAGCCGTGCGTGTGCCATTGCCTAAACTCGTCCAGGTGAGGCCATCGATACTGCTTTCAAAAGTGACTCGACCTACCTCTGGGCTGGAACCCGCACGCACCCAGTTCACCGCATTGCCATAGGCTGTTAAGCTCTGCATCGACGGGGAATTCGCCAATCGAGCCAACCCATTGCGTGCCGCGCCATTCACAAAACTGAAGCGTCCACCCAACAGCACCGCGCCATCGGCGGTTTGAGCGATGCTGAAGAGATTGATTGTATCCACACTCGCCACAAAAGACTCATCCAATGAGCCATCCGCATTCACCCGTGCGACTTGGTTGCGAGTCACACCGCCCACCGAATTAAAAGCCCCACCGATCAATACCTGACCATTGGTCTGCAAGGACAAGGCATACACCGAGTTGCTCACATTTGGGTTGAAGCCATCCAACGTTCCATCGGGATTTAAACGCGCGAGACGATTGCGAGATACCCCACCCACCTGAGAAAACACGCCCCCAACTAGGATTTTGCCATCCGGCTGAACGATCAAGTTATACACTGTGTTGTTCACGTTCGGATTGAAGCTGGCATCCAGGGTTCCATCGGCATTGAGTCGAGCCAGTCGATTGCGAGCGACACCACCGATCGTTGTGAAAGTTCCCCCCACAAGAATTTTCCCATCGTTCTGAATGGCGAAACAATACACACTCCCTCCTGAATTGGGATCAAACCCAGTGTCGAGGGTTCCATTGGCATTCAGTCGAGCCAAGTTGTTGCGCGTGGTGCTCCATATCGATGTGAAGTTGCCTCCAACTAAAACCTTCCCATCAGGCTGAAGCGCCATGGCATAGATCGGGTTGTTCGTATTCGTCGAAGAAAAAGAACTGTCTTGAGCACCATCGATTCCATAACGGACCGGGTTGTTAGCGCGCTGCACCACGAGTTTGCCATCAGCTTGTGGAACCGTGCTGTAGATCCATGACGTGGACGGGTGATTGGGATTGAAGCTCGTGTCCAAATCCCCGCCCTGGAAGAACCGCATGATCGCAGGCCGAACCTCGCCAGCCGCGCTGCCAAGGTTAGTGCCACTGGCCACCCACTTCCCATCGGGCATCACACTTTGAGAAAAAACGGTTCCTCCAGAGGCAGCCGCAGCAGCACCCGTGATCACATTGGCACCCGCACCATCAATGATCGCATACAAGGATCGCGGAGCCCCCAACAACCGTGTGAAAAGGCCTCCCAACAAGAGGCGGTCTCCCGTTATCTGAGCGATGGCATAAACATAGTCATTGGGCTCAGGATTGAATGCTGCATCAACGGTCCCATCCGCGTTCAAACGAAGCAAGTTTCTTCGCGCCAAGGCACCATTGACCAAACTAAAAGCTCCCCCCACAATCACCTTGTCATCACTTTGCCTTTCGAGCGCATAAACAGAACTGTTGATGTTCGGATTGTAACTCCCGTCCAGAGTTCCGTCGGCATTCAGTCGGGCAATGTTGGAACGAGCAGTGCCGCCAACATTGCTGATGGAACCGCCAACAATAATTTTGCCATCCGTCTGACGAGTCATTGTCATGACCCAGCCCGTGACATTCGGATCATAACTCAAGTCCAAAGTCCCGTCCTCATGGATACGAGCCATCTGGTTGCGCGTGACACCCGCGACCGTATTGAACTGCCCCCCGATAATGACTTTGCCATCGGGCTGCAAAACGATGTCATCAACCGAAGCGTCCGCATTCGGATCATACCCAGTATCCAAAGTACCGTCCGCATTCAATCGAGCAATGTTCCGCCTCACTGTGCCATGCACAGAACCAAAATATCCTCCAACAACCATTTTACCATCCGCCTGCACCACCACATCCGACACGGTGGAGTTGAACCCGCCATTCACCAAGCTGGTATCCAGCGTGCCATCCACGTTTAACCGTGCCAGATTCGACCGTGATTGCCCACCGCTGGTGATGGTAAACGAGCCCGCAATCAGCAGCCTTCCATCGACCTGCACCATCAAACGCTCCACGGTGCCATTCAGACTCAAGCTGAAGCTGGTATCGAGGGTGCCGTCCCCATTCAAACGAGCCAGATTGCGCTGAACCAAACCACCGATGGTATCGAACTGCCCCCCAATCATCAACTTACCATCAGGCAGTTCCACCACGGCAGTCACTGTGCCCCCGACCACCTGCGGATCATAACTCAAATCCAAGCTTCCAGCCTGACCTGCACCAACGAGTGTGATGTCAAAGGGGGCCTCGTCAGGGTCATTGCTGGAGAGGTGAACTTCAGCGATTCGTGAAGCGGCGGCCCTGGCTGCGAAACTAATCGTAAAGGTCGTGCTGGCTCCAGGTGCCAGAGTTGTGCTGCTGAGACTGCCCACGGTAAAGTCAGCCGCGTTAAGGCCATCCACTTGTAGCGAAAGTCCCGTCAAAGGCAGGCCGCCGAGGTTGGTTACCTTGAAGGTTTTTTGAGCCGTCAAACCCATGCCGATGAAACCAAAATCCACCGTGGAGCGCTCATCTTCGAGGCTAGCTCCTCCCAACGCTTCCACCGCAATTTCAGCCGTGCTGCTCGGAGCGAAAACATAAGCACTCCCCTTGTCCACAGCGACCGTGTCATCAAAGGGCGCTCCCACGACAAAACGCTGCCCATCCACGGCCATCATGAGACCAAAGTCATCGTTCGCATGAGGACTCGGATTGCTCAGCGTCTGAACACAGCGTGTCGGCTCCACACCACTCAGGTTATAAAAATACACGCTGCCAGATCCCGTGGCCGCGGTGCCGTCGTTGGAGGCTGCAACGATCACCCAATGCCCTGCGATGCCCACACTGTGACCGAAGTTATCCGAAGCCACAGGTGTCGGATTGTTCAGCGTGTGAACTGGCACCGTGGGCGTGCCACTGTTCATGTCATACACATAGGCGATGCCCGCATCTGAGGCCGAGGTGTCATCGGCCAAAGCGCCAACCACCACTCGCGAGCCCGAAATGGCTGCATGGCAGCCGAAGTTGTCCCCTGAAGCTGGAGTCGGATTGAAAAGCTCTGCCACCGGCACCGTCGGCGTGCCGGAGTTGAGATCATACACATAGACACTGCCTGCATTCGTCGCGCCTTGATCGTCCGAGATCGCCGCAACGACGATGCGACGTCCAGAAATCCCGACCGTGCTGCCAAAGGAATCATCACCACTGGGACTCGGATTGTTAAAGATGTAAGCAGGAGTTGTCGGTGTCGCACTTGCAAGGTCATAGACATAAACGCTGCCACTGTCCGCACCCGCCGTGTCATCCTCCGACGCACCCACCACGAGAAGTGTGCCAAATATCGCCACCGAACTGCCAAAGTTGTCATTCGCATTGGGAACCGGATTTGTGAATGTCATCACGGGCACGGTGGGGGTTCCGCTGCTCATGTCATAAAGATAAACGATGCCCGAATTCGAAGCGCCT
The DNA here is from genome assembly GCA_027483245.1 of Verrucomicrobiaceae bacterium. Classification (GTDB taxonomy): domain Bacteria; phylum Verrucomicrobiota; class Verrucomicrobiia; order Verrucomicrobiales; family Verrucomicrobiaceae; genus Prosthecobacter. The sequence continues at coordinate 3,937 of JAIXVB010000194.1, forward strand.
GTGTCATCCAAGGGTGTGCCGATCACACAACGATTTCCATGAACCGCTACCGAGCTGCCGAAGTTATCATCCGTGCTGGGGCTTGGATTGTTCAGGGTGTGAATCGGAACCGTTGGTGAACCACTCAGCGTATCAAACACATAAACGCCGCCTGCATTTGTCGATCCCACATCCTCGCGCGGTGAGCCAATCAGTGTCAACTGGCCACTCACGGCGACAGCCAGCCCATAACGATCATCCAGCGCCGCCCCTAGACTGTCCAGCGTGAACGTCGCCACTGCGGGAGTACCGCTCGAAAGGTCATAAAGATAGGCGCTTCCCGCATCGGTGGCTCCAGCGTCATCTTGATGCGCGCCAACGACCACACGTGTACCAGCGATGGCCACGGCATAACCAAACCAATCAGCCACCCCAGGGGATGGATTGCTGATGCTGTGCACGGGGGTGGTCGGTGATCCACCGCTGAGATCATAGACGTAGATGCTCCCCGCATCCATGACACCGACTTCATCAAGGTAAGCGCCAACGATCACCCGGGTCCCAGAGATGGCGACTGAGGTGCCAAACTGATCCTCCACATCCGGTTCAGGATTGTTCAACGTGAACACGGGCACCGTCGGCGTGCCGCTCGTCAATTCATACACATAAGCGATGCCAGCGTTTGAAGCTCCCGTGTCGTCCTCTCGCGCGCCCACAATCACTCGCGTTCCGGAGATGCCAACCGCCCGACCAAAGAGATCATTCGCCGCCGGATCGGGATTATTGAGTGTGAAAGCAGGTGATGTCGGTGTGGAGCTCGTCAGGTCATAAACATAGGCACTGCCTGAATTGGCAGCCCCTGAATCATCGTTCCAGGCTCCGACAATGACCCGAGAACCCGAAATGGAAACCGAGATACCAAATTGATCATCCAGGACTGGGCTGGGATTGTTTAAGGTCGCCAGAGGAACAGTCGGCGTGCTGCGATTGAGATCATACACATAGACCGTTCCAGCGTTGGTCGCCCCCACATCATCCAACCAGGCCGAGACGACCGCCAAGCTGCCCTGAAGACTCACGGCATAACCAAATTCGTCACTCGCACCCGGGGCCGGATTGTTCAGTGTCAGCAGCGGAACGGTAGGTGTCGCCGAGGCCAGATCATACACATAAACGCAACCTGAATTGGTGGAGCCCGTGTCATCTTGAAAGGTGCCCACCAGAACCCGAGTTCCAGAGACGGCCACGGAGCAACCGAACTGGTCACTGGTCGCAGGGCTAGGATTGGTGATCAGGTGCAAAAGCGCTCCGGTATTGCTGTGAAACACCTTCACCGCGCCCGCATCCGTCGCTCCGCTATCCTCCAGTGGAGCCCCAATCACGGTGTAAATGCCATCCACCGCGACACTCGTGCCGAAACGTGTGCTCGCCTGCACACCCACGATGGGTGGGCGCAGCGTCTGTTGCAGCTGATTGGGCACGTTGAGGGTGGATGCCGTGGCAAAGGACACGTCATTCCCCTCCGAAGTTCCGCTGCTATTCATCCCTTTGATTCGGCAGTGATAAGTGGTGGAAGGCGTGAGACCAGAGACAGCAGCGCTCACCCGGAGCGTGTTACTTCCAATGATTGGAGCGAGGGTCGCCGCAACACTGCTTCCGTAACTTGTCGTTAAACCGTATTCGAAAGTGACCGTGGTGGCGTTTCCCCCTGGATTCACCGTGCCATTGAGCGTGGCCGTCACCCCCGTGACACTGCTCGCAGCCGTCGTATTCACCGCAGGACCGATGGCCTGTGCTAAAACGATGACCGTAGCACTCAGCCACAGGCAGATGACCGTGAGAACTCGGAGGAAGACCGAGATCAGAGGGAAAGGGACTAAACGGGAGCGAGGCATCACAAACAAAGAAGGGCTGCGAGGAGATATCGCGAATACACGCAGATGTTACGCCGAAATGAAGAATGAAATGGGCGACTGGATAAAGTCGCTCAGGCAACGTTATCAGCCGTCGAGCCCTTGCGGCAGAGAATGACTGAGAGGCAATTTCATGAGACGGTTAGGCTTAGCAAACTTTGATCAAGGCAGCGATTCATCACGGAGCGAGAAACGAAAGGGATTTAACACTCCCATTTACCGGAATTCGCCCTCATAATTACACTTGATCTTCAGTCCAGCAGACTGCTTGACTCTGGCGCTCGGTCTGTCACAAGAAGATCCATGCCCGCTACCGCCACCCACACTGTCGGTCTTTTCCCCTCCACCCGCTGGACACTCATCGGCCAAATGCAGGATGGCAGTCCGACCGCCGAACATCGGCAGGCCCTGGACATCATTTGCCGAACTTATTGGTATCCCCTTTATGTCTATGCACGGCGCTTTGGCAAAAATGAAGATGAAGCACGAGATGCGGTGCAGGACCTCTTTGCCCACATGATCGCGGGCAATCACCTGCGCCAGGCCGATGCCATGCGTGGGAAACTGCGGAGTTTTCTGCTGACCACTCTGCGCAATCTCCTACTCCAGGAACATGAGCGCAATCAGGCTCAAAAACGCGGAGGGGGCCTTCTCACGCTGTCCTTGGACCTCCAGGATGCGGAGGGACGTTACTTGCTGGACCCGCCCTCCCCTGACGCCAGCCCTGAACGCGACTATGAGCGCAAATGGGCACTGGCTCTACTGGAGGCGACGCGTGAAAAACTCCGCGCCAGCTACGCCGCCGATGGCAAAGCTTCCACCTTTGACCTGCTCGCCTCTGCCCTCAGCGAAGGGGAACGCTGGAAAGGCCATGAACAAGCCGCTGCTGCCCTCGGCATGAATGTCGGTGCCGTTCGAGTCGCGCTGCATCGCTTGCGCAAACGATACCGCGAACTGCTGCTGCGTGAGGTGGCGATCACGGTGTCCAACGATGGCGATATCCGCGCTGAAATGGCCTATTTGATGAGCCTTTTTGCCTAACTCAGCCGGCTGAAAAAATCTTCGGCCAGGGTGTAACAATGGCCTCTCGATCTGATAAATCGCCAACTGGACTCTCTCTTAACCTGTCATGCACTCCTCTGCGCGCCTCCTTTTATCGCTGCCCTTGCTCACTCTTCTGAGCAGTTGCGAGACCTCAAACACGAGCGATCCCACGGCCTTGGATGGCCCCATGTTTGGTGCGCAGAAAGAGACGCAATTTTACATGATGCCTGAAAAGGGCGACCTGCGTCTTCGGGATGTCGCCGTCGTCGCGCGTGTGTTGCGTAAGTATCGGACTCTGGCGGCAGCTGAAAAAGAATTGATTCGCCGTTCAGCTCAAATGCAGTTCAGCGGCCTGGTGGCTTTAGAAATCCAGCGTCTGGAGCCCAAATACGAGCCCCTGAAACGGGCGGCACGCCGCAGCCTGCCGCCCGCTGAAGCCCGCAAAAAGGTGGCCGAGATCGATGCCGACCAGCAGCGTGAAGCCCTGCAAAACATCGCTGCCAAAATGGGCAATAACTTTGCGGTGCCCGTGGCCAGCGCTGAAAACAAGTCTCTCATGGCCTTTGCAACCCAGGAAAAGGGTCGCCTGGAGGTAGCGGATGCCCTTTATGAAGTCGATGTCCCCGTGGCCACACTGCCTGCCAAATCGGCCATTTCAGGCCCAAGTGGTGAGGTCGCCTCGGTGCTAACACGTCAACCCGTCTCCCTGCCCACCAACCCCTAAACTCCCATGGAGCCCGCCACCACCCGCATCATTCCGAAGACGTCGGCACCGAGTGTTGCCAACGATGCGAAAGCCCTGTTCGGCATCGGCCTGGAAGATGATCTCCCGCTGGATGATGACAGCACCATCTTGGTCGCACCTCCCACAGTCACGCGTGAGAGCACGCTGATGGAGAAGCCGGGCGACTACATCGGTCGTTACTGCTTGAAGAAGCCACTCGGCGAAGGCGGATTCGGCATGGTCTGGCTGGCAGAGCAACATGAACCCATCCGACGTGAGGTGGCCCTGAAGGTCATTAAGGCCGGCATGGACAGTCGCGAGATCATCGCTCGTTTTGACGCCGAAAGACAAGCGCTGGCCCTGATGGATCACCCGAACATCGCGGGGGTGCTCGATGCGGGGGCAACGGCGACCGGGCGGCCTTTCTTCGTGATGGAACTGGTTAAAGGCCCGCCCATCACACGTTACTGCGACACCAAAAGACTCACCGTGCGCCAGCGGTTGGAGCTTTTCATCCCGGTCTGTCAGGCTGTGCAGCACGCGCATCAAAAAGCCATTCTGCATCGCGACTTGAAACCCTCGAACATCCTCGTCGGTGAAGTGGATGGCCGACCTGTGCCGATGGTGATCGACTTCGGCATTGCCAAAGCGCTGGGCACACACGGAGACGCCGCCTTTGCCAGCGATTTGGTGCAAACTTTGCAGGGCGTCATCATTGGCACACCGCAGTACATGAGCCCCGAACAGGCAGGGTTGGATGGCTTGGATGTGGACACGCGCAGTGACATTTACAGCCTCGGCGTCATCCTCTTTGAACTGCTCACGGGCGAGACTCCCCTGCCCAGCGAAGTCGCGCGTAAATCTCCGATCGATGAGATCCTTCGTCACATTCGCGAAGAGGATGCCAAGCGCCCCAGCAGCCGCCTCATTCATGTGACTGAAAAGGTGCGCACCACGGCCCAGCTCCGCCACACTCAGGCGCCACGCCTCACCCAGGTGCTGAAACAAGACCTCGATTGGATCGTCCTCCGAGCGCTGGAAAAAGATCGCGAACGCCGCTACGACACCGCCACCAGCTTGGCGCTCGACATCCGCCGTTATTTGAATGACGAGCCCGTGAGCGCCACGCCGCCTAGCCTCGGTTATCGCTTCATCAAAATGGTGCGACGACACCGCAAAAGCATGACAGCAGCAGCGGCTGTGGTGCTTTCACTGGTCGTCGGACTCGCGACCACCACGTATGCTCTTGAACGCGAAAAAGCAGCTCTTGCCCGAGAGGCCAGTGAACGTGCTGAAGCCGTGCGTGCTCGCGCTCTGGCAGAGTCAGCGCAACAAGAAGAAGCCAAAGCACGCAGCGCCGCTGAGCAGCGCCGAATCGAAGCTGAAAAGGCACGCCAGGTGGCCGATGATGAACGAGCCAAAGCCCTGACCGCAGCCGAAGCCGAACGCCAAGCCAAACTAATCGCCACCGCCGCGCGTGACAAGGCTGAAACCCTGATCGAGGACATGCTCATCGATCTACGGGGCAAACTGGTGCCCCTCGGCCGCACCACGCTACTGGCCAGTGTGGCGGAGTCCGCTGATCAATACTTCAGCGATCTGCCGCAAGATTCTCTCACGGACATGCAATGGCGTCAGCGGGCCATGCTGGCCGAGTTTCGTGGCATGATCGCGCTCAGTCGTGGCGACATTGCGGAGGCACAAACCAAGTTCGAATCTGCCTTCACCATTCTCAATCGACGCTTGGAACAGGCCCCTGAAAACGCTTCACGAGTCCGCGATCTCGCCGTTGCCTATCAGGGCATCGGAGTGGGACATGAAGAGAAAGGACAAATGACTCAAGCCCGTGACATGTTCACACGCCAGGTCGCCCTGATGGAGAGACTCTGCACCCTGGCACCTGATCAGAGTTTGCATCGGCGTGATCTCGCCATTGCCCACTCAGCGCTGGCCCGATTGGAAACCTACGAAGAGCAATGGGACGCCGCCAATCGTCATCTGGAGAAAGCACTTCAATTACTGGAAAAGGAAATCACGGCGACCCCCACCCATGCCATGCTGCAACGGGATTACGCCACCGTATTGGAACAACAAGCTTCCACCCTCACTCGCACCGAGCGTTTTCCAGAGGCGCAAAAGCTACTCGAGCAAAGCCTGGGGCTACGACGCCGGATCGTCAGTGCTGG
>JAIXVB010000065.1 GCA_027483245.1 Verrucomicrobiaceae bacterium
CCCGCAGCAGCCGTGGTCACCAGTGCCGCTGTGACTCTCACTGTCACCAAGCAAGTGAGCCAAGACATTCCAATGAAACTTCATAAAGTTACCGCAGATTGGGGGGAGGGGAATTCGAATGCTGGCGATCCTGGAGGAATTGGAGCTACCCCACTTGTCAATGATGCGACCTGGATACGACGCTTCCATAATACAATTTCATGGGCGACTCCTGGAGGTGATTTTGTTTCTACGCCTTCCTCTACGACGAGTGTTGGCAATGCCCTGTTTGACCCACCTCCGACTTGGTCGGGTGCTGGAATCGTTGCCGACATCCAGGCGTGGCGCACCACTCCGGCCAATAACTATGGTTGGATTCTCATCGGCGACGAAACGAGCCCATACTCAGCCATGCGCTTTGGCAGCCGAGAAAATTTGACGAGTGCTGACCGTCCTAGACTTTCCATCAATTACTCCATCGCTCCTCAGCCTACAGCATACGATGTTTGGTCCGGCATTCACTTCCCCAGCTCTCCGCCCGGGACCTACCTTGATCCCCGTGGCGACTTGGATGGAGATGGTATCTTCAATCAGATCGAATACGCCTATGGATTCAGCCCTCTCGTTTACAACACGATTTCATCGAGCCAATTCACCACGCTTGTTCAGTCCAATGAAAATGACGGAACTGACTTCACCGTCACTTTTCGTCGTGATTCGTCAGCGACGGATTTAACTTATCAGCTGCAAACCAGCGACAATATGATTGATTGGATCACCATCGCTCGCAGCATTGCCGGAACCACGACTTTTGGTGATAACACCGGGAATGTGATTTCGGATGAAGCCGTGTCAGGAACGATACGCCTCGTCACCGTGCAGGAAAATCTCCCGACGGGTTCCAATGAGAAGCGGTTTGTTCGTCTCCAAGTGCTGCGCAATCCATGATCCGTTGCCTTGTTTTCTGCGCCTTGGCAGTTTCTGCTCAGGCGGCCACCACGATCACCCTGCGGCCCAGCAATAGCACGCCGAACTCCGGCGATGCCTACAACGCAAGTGCCAACCCGACGACCAACTTCGGCAATTCCGGCGCGCTGGTCGTGTCCGGTACAGGCGGGACGAACAGTCTGGGGGCCTTTGCCAGTCTGCTGAAGTTTGATCTCTCCGTCGTCACTTCAGCTCTGGATGCCACCTATGGAGCCGGTAGCTGGACCCTCGACAGCCTGCAGATCCAGCTCACCGCGGCCACGCCGAACAATCCCAGCTTCAATGACAATGCCGCAGGTCAGGTCAGCCTTCAGTGGTTGCAGACCGACTCGTGGACAGAGGCGGGCATCACTTGGAATGGACTCAGCAGCGTGGTCGCAGGGGGCAGCGAATCGGTCGGCACCCTGGCCTACAATGGTGCCAACAGCGGCTCCACCACGTATGCGCTGAACAGCAGCCCAGGGTTCCTTGCGGACTTGACCAGCGGTGGAGTCGCCAGTTTCTACCTCTCCGCTGCCGATCCCAGCGTGAGCATGGTCATCAATTCACGCAACTTCGGAACCGCAGCGAATCGTCCCGCGCTGATCATCGTCGCCTCTCCTGAACCGAGCCGAGTGCTGCTGCTTTTCTGCGGCCTGGGGAGCCTGTGGCTGCGCCGAAAGCGCGGCTGAGTCCGGGTAAGCCGACCTCAGAGCCGCGCGCAAGATTTCTACCCGGGCACAAAGTCCACTCTTGCCGTGAATGGTTGGCGCCCGTTATCCTGAATGCATGGACTCCACTTTTTCTCGTCGTCGCTTCCTCGCCACCGGTGCTGCTGCGCTGGGCTTCCCCACCATCGTGCCGAGCACGGTGTTTGGTAAACCAGGTCGCCCAGCACCCTCCGAGCGGATCACGGTTGGGGCGATCGGTTGGGGCACCATCGCAGGTGACTGGACACCGTCTTTTCTGAACAATGAAAAGTGCCAGGTCATCGCCGTGGCAGACCCGATGAAGGAATACGGTCACTACGGTTACGATGGCAAAGAAACCGGCGGTCGTGAAGCGGGCAAGAAGATCATCGACGCCCACTACTCCCAGGCCGCAAACAAAACCGTCAAAGCCTGCGCAGCCTACGCGGACTTCCGTGAGATGATGGAAAAGGAAGATCTCGATGCTGTGCAGATCTCGACTCCCGACCATTGGCATGCCTACATGGCTGTCTATGCCGCGCGCAAAGGCAAACACATCTACGGGCAAAAACCTCTGGCGCTCAATGTGGCCGAGGGTCGCCTCATGGCCGATGAAGTGGCCAAAGCAGGCGTCACCTGGCAGACCGGCAGCCAGCAGCGCAGTGACATCTATTTCCGCCTCGCCTGCGAGATGGTGCGCAACAACCGCATCGGCAAACTCAAGCGGGTGCGTGTCGGCTTGCCTGGCGGTCATTCCAATTGGAACGGCATGGCGGACCAAACCGCCGTCGCGCCGATCCCCGCCGACTTCGACTATGAACTCTGGCTCGGCCCAGCGGAACAGATGGACTACCGCCCCGCCTTGCTGCCCCTGAACTGGCGGCATAACTTCAACTTCAGCGGCGGCATGATCACCGACTTCGGCGCGCATCACATCGACATCGCCCAGTGGGGCATCGGCACCGAGCACACCGGCCCGACCGAGCTGCGTGCTATCTCGGGCACGCTCGATAAAACCGCCCTCTACAACACCGCCACCGCCTTCTCCTTTGAGTGCGTTTATGAAAACGGTGTCGTCATGCACGTGGCCAGCCCTGAGCACAAACTCATGCCAGAGGTCGAGGCCGCCCTGCCTGCCAATGCCAACAAAAAGCCCTTTGACCACGTCGGTGTCTTTTTTGAAGGCGATGAAGGCAAGTGGATCTACGTGAACCGCGGCAAGATCACCGCCAGCGATCCCGCTCTGCTGCGTGAAAAGATCGGTCCCGATGAAGTCCATCTCTATGAGAGCAAGGACCACACGGACAACTTCCTGAGCTGCATTTACGATGGCAAACCCACCGCCACACCCGTGGAAATCAGCCATCGCAGCATCACCATCGCTCACTTGGCAAACATCGCCCTGCGAACCGACAGCACCGCGCTGAAATGGAATCCGCAGACTGAGAAGATCGAAGGCAACGAGGCTGCGGCCAAGCTGTTGTCCAAAGAATGGAGGAAACCGTGGGTGCTGTGAAGATCACGCTCCTGATTTACCTCCTGCTCACCGCGCTCTTGCCCGCCCAGCTCCTCGAGCTGGACGCGGCCAGGATTCTCAGTCAACCGAACCGCAGCGCGCCCGTGGTGGTGCAGCCCATCGCCCAGGGTTACCTCTATCTGGAACCGCATCAGGCCCGGGTCGAGGCCCTGTTTGATGCTTCCACCGTCATGCGTCTCGTGGATGCCCAGGCCACCCTGCCCAGCACCCTCTCGGCTGAGACCCAAAAGAAATTGATCGAGGGCATCACCTCCCAGACCGAGGGCTGGTGCCGCCTGCTCACCGGCGGTAGCGTCGTTCCCGGTACCGCTCTGGCACCCGCCATCGTTCGTGGCAAACCTGGGGCCACCCTACCGCTCGAAGACGGTGCCACTGTGCCCTTGGCCGAGGCCATGGTCGGTTTTACCTGGGAGTTTCCGACGCCGCCCTTGCCCGATGAAATCACCCTCGAATGGCATGGCCCCATGAGCACCGCCAAGGCCTTGCCCGTCCGCATCTTCTTTGGCAAGACCAGTGAAGCCGTCGAGATCTTCGCGGACTTCCCCCGTCTCACTTGGAAAAACCAGGGCCGCCTGCCTCGCCCCGCCCCGCTAGCGCAGATCCCCGGCATCCCGCCAGGAAAAAGCCTGCGCCTGCCACTCGCCTCCATCGCTTGGTTTCTCGGTTGCCTCGCCTTTTACCTCACGCTGAAACTGCGCGGCCATCGCCTCCCGGGTGGAGCCGCCCCCTTCATCGGAGCTTGGCTGCTCGGGGCCGTCCTCACTTGGCCCATGCTGCGCATCTCCCTGCCCATCCCCGGCACGGGCGGCGTCCAGGTCACGGAAACAACCACCGCTGAAGCCATCCTCACCCCGCTCCTGCGCAATGCCTACCGCGCCTTTGATCAGCGCAGCGAATCCGCGATTTATGATGTCCTCGCCCGCAGTGTTGATGGCGAACTGCTGCGCAAACTTTACCTTGAGACCATTCAGGCCCTGACCCTGGAAGGCCGTGAGGGCACCCGCGTCACCATCACCGAGTTCGATGCCACCGTCGCCAGTGTGAAACCCACCGACACCGGCTTCACCGCCGACTGCCAGTGGACCGCCCTGGGCACCGTCGGCCATTGGGGCCATGCCCACACTCGTGTGAACCGCTACACCGCCGAGGTCACCGTTTCTCCCGTCGCAGGCGAGTGGAAAATGACCGCCCTCCAGGTCCGCGAGGCACGCCGGTTGTAACCGAACTTCCTCCAAGTGCCCGCACCCGTCAGCGGCTCACAAACGAACGCTCGCAAGGCCCCGCGGACAGCCTCAGCGCACTCGCCTTTTGACAAATGCCCCCGACGCGACACTCTGCGATCCCGCTTTCCCGGCGGGGCGTAGTCTTAAAACCCCCGCGTCTTTTGAAAAACGTCCTCTTCGTCTGCACTGGAAACACCTGCCGCAGCCCCCTGGCTGAGGTGCTGTTCCGTGATTTGGTGAAGAACTCTCCCGACTACATAGTGCAGAGTGCTGGCGTCGGTGCCTTTTCCGGCCAGCCCGCCAGTCGCAACGGCGTCATCCTCGCCAAAGAACGGGGGCTCAATCTCTCCGGCCACAAAAGCAAGGCTGTCACCATCGACTTGATCGAGGCCGCCACCCACATCTTCGCCATGAGCCGCAGCCACCTCGCGGCCATCCTCATGGACTACCCCGAGGCTGATGATAAGGTTTACCTCGTTTCCGAATTCGCGGCCGATGACCGCCTGCGGGGCAAAGATGTCTGCGATCCCTTTGGTGGGGATCTCTCCGAGTATCGCGACACCCTGGAGCATCTGGAAAAGGTGCTGCCCAGCGTCCACGCCTACATTGAGCAGACCTGGAAAGATGAGGCCGGACGAGGTAGCCAGCAGGGCGATTAGGCCAGGGGAAAGGGGGCACTCACCGCCACTTTTCCCACCGTCCTCATCCCCTGCCGCACCCCGTTTCATCATTCGTTCCCTGCATCTTTTCATTCGTTCTTTTCATTTTCAAACTCACCCCACCTTCGCCAATCATCCCCATGAGCACTCACCCCGACCCCACCCTTCCTCACAGACTCGCCATCGGCTCTGACCATGGCGGCCTGGAGCTGAAGGACGCTCTCGTCACCCACCTCCAGTCCAGCGGTTATCAGGTGGTTGACCTCGGCACCCACGGCACCGCCTCCGTGGATTACCCCGATTACGCCGAACTCGTCTCCGAGCGCGTGCTCGATGGCCGGGCCGATGCAGGCCTCCTCGTCTGCACCACCGGCATCGGCATGTGCATCAGCGCCAATCGCCATGCCGGCATTCAGGCCAGCCTCGTCCACGACGCCGCCACCGCCGCCATCACCCGTGAGCACAATGCCTCCAACGTTCTTTGCCTCGCTGGCAAGACCACCCCGCTAGACACCGCCCAACAAATCGTCGATACCTGGCTCAAGACCCCCTTCGCAGGAGGTCGCCATGGACGTCGCGTCGATAAAATGAACACCCAAGCCCACCCCCTCAGCCTCCTCGCCACCGCCGATCCCGCCGTCGCCGAAATCGTCCGCCTCGAGCAGCATCGTCAGCAAAACAACATCGAGCTCATCGCCAGTGAGAACTTCACCAGCCGCGCCGTCATGGCCGCGCAGGGCTCCTGCCTCACCAACAAGTATGCCGAAGGTTACCCCGGTAAACGCTGGTATGGTGGCTGTGAAGAGGTGGACAAAGTCGAGCAACTCGCCATCGACCGCGTCTGCCAGCTCTTCGGTGCCAAATACGCCAACGTCCAGCCCCACTCCGGTTCCCAGGCCAACGCCGCCGTTTACTTCAGCGTGCTCCAGCCCGGCGACAAAGTGCTCGGCATGAACCTCGCCCACGGTGGCCACCTCACTCACGGCAATCCCGCCAACTTCTCCGGCCGCTTCTACAACTTCTGCCAATACGGCGTCAGCCCGACCGACGAACGCATCGACTACGACGAACTCGCCGAAGTCGCCAAGCGTGAGCAGCCGAAAATGATCACCGCCGGTGCCAGCGCCTACCCGCGCATCATCGACTTCAAAAAGATGAGCGAGATCGCCAAAAGCGTCGGCGCTTACCTCTTCGTGGACATGGCCCACATCGCCGGTCTTGTCGCCGGAGGTCAGCACCCGAACCCCATGGAATACGCTGACTTCGTCACCAGCACCACGCACAAAAGTCTGCGCGGACCTCGTGGCGGAATCATCCTGACCAACAACGAAGACCTGATCAAAAAGATCAACAGCCAGGTCTTCCCAGGCGTCCAAGGCGGCCCCCTCATGCACGTCATCGCCGCCAAGGCCGTCTGCTTTGGAGAGTGCCTGAAACCCGACTTCAAAGACTACACCGCCCAGGTCGTCAAAAACGCCCAGGCCCTCGCCGCCCGCTTCACCGAACTCGGTTACCGCATCGTCAGCGGCGGCACCGACAATCACCTCATGCTCGTGGACCTGCGTCCAAAGGGCCTCAACGGCAAAATCGCCAGTGAGACCCTCGACCACGCCGGCATCACCGTGAACAAAAACGGCATCCCCTTCGACACCGAGAAGATCACCCTCGGCGGAGGCATCCGCATCGGCACCCCTGCTGTCACCACCCGTGGCATGAAAGAGGCCGAGATGATCCTCATCGCCAACTGGATCGACCAGGCACTGACGAACAAAGACAACCCCACCGTCCTTGCCGAGATCAAAGCCGAAATCGCCAAGATCAACGAGCGCTTCCCGTTGCCGTAACACCTCGGCACAAGCAGAGCCCCGAACCCTCCCAACAAAAGGCCCGATACGTCCCCCGTATCGGGCCTTTCTTGTGCTTTGTGTTCGTCGTTCGGTCCTGCAGCACGCGGGACCGAACGACGAACCTAGAAGTCATCCGCTGTGAATCCTGTCCCATCCTGTGAATCCTGTATCTCTCGCCCCTTTCATCAAACGTCTATCTGCCGAGGTCCATAACCGGGGCTTGCTGCGGATCGGGGCTTTACGGCGGCATCGATTCCTCTCTCGGCTGACTACTGCGGAATCAGATTGGCAAATCTCGCGCGATCAGGATCACTCGCACCAGCACCCGGTTGAGCCGCCCTTCACTGGCTGTATTGCGGTCTTCGACCAAATCCTTCACTTCATGTGCTCGAGCCGCCTTCATGACCTCCCAGTCCGTGGTGCCAGCGGGAAATTCTTTCTCCACCAGCTCTGTGCGGTTTACCCAACCAAAGTCCGGGTCACAGAAAGCCTCACGATCTTCGCGGTAGATGAAAAGGTAGCGTTTCATGGGGTTAGAAAGGTGCTGCGGTGGTTCCTGCACCTCCCGCGCGAGAGTCCTGATCTTTGAATCGTCCGAAACGTCCGCTGCGTGATGAAAGTGGCTTTCCTCATGAATCTGTCAACGGCTCCTCGGGTAAGGAATGACCACGCGCCGAAGGGCCCCAATATCCAGCTTCGGCAGTGCATTCATGATCCTCATGGCCTCCAGGATCACGGTGATGACGCGGAGAAAGAGTTCGAGGGGATGTTTATCTGTCTCTCTCCTGGGGTGGACTTAATACAAGACGTCAAGGAAACGCTCAGCGCAGCCCTGGCAGATTGAGCGGTCATGCATGTGGCCGAGATTGCAGAGCTTTTGGCAGTGAGTGCAAGTGCGGAAGTAGCGCTTGATGGCGGCGGTGCGTGCGGCGAGAAACCGCTCGGCACTCGGTTCCTTCTTCCAAGTCCGAAAAGTCTTCCAACTGAGGCTAGGTTGGTGCGACGACTCCCACACAGCCAACCCCACCTCAAAAACCCAGCGTCCGTCTGTGTGAAGGCAGCGGAAGTAATCTTCGATAGCGTCTTCCTCGGTGTCGGATGGCTCTTCCATTTCAAATTTCCAGCTTCGGCAGTCTATCCACGATCTTCATTGTCTCCAGGCTGACAGTGATGACACGGAAGAAGAGTTCAAGAGTCAATGAGGGCCAGGCAAATGGCTGACAAAGCCAAAGAAGACAATGTCTGGAGGCATTGAGTCAAAGAGCTGCGCGGTCTCCCATCGACTCTCCATGCGTTTTTGCACAGCTCCTGAGGGCATAAAAAAGACCTTGAGCTCGCACTCAAGGTCTTCTCAGGATTAGCTAGGGGTGACAGGTTTCACCGGGAGGCTTACTCCTTCGGGAGCACCACGCTATCAATGACGTGGATCACACCATTGGAGCCGACGATGTCCGTCTTGACGACCTTCGCGCCATCAACCGTCACGGCGCCGTCTTTCACCACCACGTCAAGTTCTCCACCTTGCACGGTCTTGACCTTGCTGGTCTTGACGTCTGCTGCCAAGACTTTACCTGCCACCACGTGGTAGGTCAGGATGCCAGCGAGCTTGGCTTTGTTTTCCGGCTTGAGCAGAGACTCCACCGTTCCGGCTGGCAGCTTGGCAAAGGCTTCATTGGTCGGGGCAAAGACGGTGAATGGTCCTTCTCCACTGAGAGTTTCGGCAAGACCCGCAGCTTTCACCGCGGCCACTAGGGTTGAGAAATCGGGATTGCCAGCAGCGATGGCGACGACCGTTTGTTTATCGGCTGCATCCGCAGCGAAGGTGCGGGTGGAGGTCGTGCTGACGAGCAGCGCGGCAAAAGCGAATGTGAGGATGTTTTTCATGATTCAGTTGTGGTTAGTTTAAGGGTCTTTGATTGCTTCCC
>JAIXVB010000756.1 GCA_027483245.1 Verrucomicrobiaceae bacterium
CGGCCACCTGAAAGTGGAAACGTTACCTGCCAGCCGCTGGGGCACACTCAGTCAAACGGGCCAACAAGATGTGTATCAATTCAATGCTCAAGCCGGTGAAGAGTTGGTGTTTGATCTCGCCGTTCAGCAGGTGGGCAGCGCTGCCAAATCACCGCGTTTGGAGATCTTGGACACGGCCTTCAATGTGCTGACCCTGAGCCGCAGTCTGGATGCAGGCAGTGATCCGTTCATTGCTTGGAAGGCCCCGCGAACAGGCGACTATTTGGTGCGTGTTAGCAACACCACCTTGGACGGCAGTGCGGACCATCATTATCGACTCACCTTCGGCGCCCTTCCTTATGTGACGGGCTGGCAGCCTTTGTCCGTTCAAGTGGGCGTGGCGAGCACGGTGCGTTTCATCGGTCATCATCTCGGTGAGGATGCTGTGGTGCAGGTGAAGCCTGAGAAGATTGGCACCTTGCCTGTCCCCATCGACTTGCGTGAAGTGCGTCAGCGCGTGATGCCCAGCGTGCGCGTCACGGCCCTTCCTCACAGCGAAGAAAAAGAGGCTAACCATGAGTTTAGCTCAGCCCAAGTCATCCCTGTTCAGTCGGTCGTCAGTGCTCGTTTGCAATCCCCCACCTCAGGCACCGCAGACTTTGATCATTTTGCTTTCGAGGCGACTCAAGGCCAAACCTGGATCATTGAAACCCTTGCCGCCCAAGCAGGATCACCCGCAGACACGAAGATCGAGATCCTGAATGCTCAGGGCCAACCCGTGCCGCGTCAGCTCATGCAAGCCGTGCGCGACAGCTACAACAACTTCCGCAGCGTCGATGCCAACAACCCTGACATCCGCCTGCAAAACTGGGAGGAGATGGAGCTCAATGAGTATGTCTTTTTCAATGGCGACATCATGAAGACCTTTCGCATGCCGCGTGGGCCTGACAGTGGTTTTTTATTCTATGCGACCGGAGGCAAACGCCGCTCTTACTTCGACACCAGCGCCACCAGCCACGCTCTTGATGAGGCCTGTTACACCGTTATCCCGCAGCCATTGGGTGCCGCCTTGGTTCCGAATGGATTGCCTGTTTTCACGCTGAATTACACGAACGACGACGAAGGCAGCCGCAAACTGGGTCGGGATTCGCAGCTCACTTTTACGGCCCCGCAGACAGGTCGTTACCTGGTGCGAGTCAGTGACACTCGCGGTTGGTCAGGCGAGCGTTTTGTTTATGCGCTGACGATTCGCCAACCAGAGCCTGACTTCACCCTGGCGTTGGATTTGGATGGCAAGGCTGAAGTCGCCCCAGGTTCCTCCCTCGGTTTCTCGATCAAAGCCGACCGAAAGGACGGTTATGAAGGTCCCATCTCCGTCGACATCGCTCAGGTGCCTGTGGGATTCAGCGTTTCATCTCCCCTGGTGATTGAGGCGGGTCATGACTTCGCGACCGGGAGCTTGCATGCCCTGGCGGGTGCCAAATCAGAGGCAGATTGGAGCAAGGCCACGATTCAGGGCAGTGCCTTGATCGGCGAACAGAAGGTCACACGAATGGCGGGCTCCTTTGGTAAAATCCGTCTCGCGGCTGCTCCGAAGTTTGTCGTGCATTTGGAGCCGGATCTGGAGGGCAAACCCCAACGGCGTGAGGACACTCAGGAGGCAAAGCCCTTGGAGCTCACCCTCGTGCCGGGCCAGACCGTGAAGGCCTGGATTCGCGTTGATCGTGCGGAGAAGTTTGATGATTTGATCAACTTCGATGTCCACAACCTACCGCATGGCGTCATCATTGATGACATTGGCTTGAATGGCGTTCAGGTGCGCGCCAAAGAGAATGAACGGCCCATCTTTCTGCGCTGTTCGAAATGGGTGCAGGAGCAGGACCGCCTGTGTCACGCCGCCACCGCCTCTGCCCGCACGGAGCAGGACAGCGCGGGGCTTCAGACGAGCTTCCCGATCCTTCTCAAGATCAGGAAGCCTGCGGGCGTGGCCGCGAGATAAACTCAGTCTTCCCAGCGACGTGGTTTGAAACCACTGCCACCACCGCCACTGCCAAAGGACTTGCGACCGTAGGGACGGCTATCACCGCCACCTTCGCTACCACCACTGCCGCTGCCGCCTTGACCATAAGGTTTGCGGAAGCCGCCGGGTTTGCCACCAAAGCCACCACCGCCTTTGTTGCCAAAGCCGCCGGGTTTGCTGCCGAAGCCACGTGGGCCAAAGCTGCTGGTGCGCTGTTGGCTGCCTGCACCGCCATCCTGGCGATCGGCAAGGTTCATGCGCACGTCACGGCCACGGTAGTTGGTGCCTGTGACGGTGGTCATGACGGTTTCGACATGATCGTCGGGCACTTCCACATAGCTGCACTTCTCAAAGATATCGATCGTGCCGAGACTACCGCTAGGGATCTTGGCTGTGTTGTAAATCATGCCAGCGATGTCACCGGGGCGGGCATTGTCCATGCCGCCGATGTTCACAAAAAGGCGCACCATGCCGGAGCGGGGGCCTTTTTGCACAAAGGAACGCGCACGCATCGGCGCAGGGCCGAAGTCGTCACGGGCTTCCTGCTGGGGTGCTGGGGCATCCGAACGGCGAGGTCCTTCGTCACGCTGCGGTTCATCCGCCGGACGCGGCTGATATTCAGCGCGTGGTTGGGAGGCCTCGACAGGGCGGCTAGGTGATTCGTCAGCGGAGGCAGTGCGGCCAGCGACAGCGGATTGGGTGCTCGGCACAAATTCACGCTGCGCTTGCTGTGGGCGCTGATTGGCGCGGTCTTCGATGATTTGCTCACCTTCGCGGGAGAACTCTTTCATCCACAGATCCAGCACGGCGCTCAGAATGTCGGTGGGGTCAAACCCAGCATCCAAAAGGCGCTGAACAGTATGCTCATGCTTCGTGTAGGTGCCGGCTTCGAGAGTGGCCTTCAGTTTTTCAAAAGTCTGATCCACGCGTGTGGCTTCGAGCTCTTCTTGCGAAGGAACTTTCGTGCGTGTGACCTTGGCATTCGTGAAGCGCTGGATGCGCTGCATGAGGTAGATTTCGCGACCCGCCACGAGGCTGACTGCGGTGCCTTTACGACCTGCACGACCGGTGCGGCCGATGCGATGCACGTAGTCTTCCGTGTCGTATGGCAGTTCGAAGTTCACGATCAAATCGATGTCGTTCACATCGAGTCCACGCGCTGCGACATCGGTCGCGACCAGGATTTCAATCGTGCCATTGCGGAAATTCCGCATGACGCGCTCACGCATGACTTGGTTCAGGTCTCCATGCAGACGATCGGCAGCATAACCGCGAGCCGTCAGAGCATCCACAGTGTCATCCACGGCTTTCTTCGTGTTGGCGAAGACGATGGTGAGACGCGGGGAATCCATGTCCAGGATTCGGCAGAGGACTTCCGTCTTGCTGCGGCCTTGCACTTCATAATAGCGCTGCTCGATGGTCGGCACCGTCATCGCTTTTTGCTCGATGGTGATGGTGGCCGGGTTGTTTGTGTACCGGTCGATCAGGCGACGAATGCGCGGGTCAAAGGTGGCGGAAAAGAAGATCGTCTGGCGCTCTTTCGGCACCGCCTGCATGAGGCGTTCGATTTCGTCGGCAAAGCCCATGTCGAGCATTTCATCTGCCTCATCGAACACGAGGGTTTTCAGCCCCTCCAAACGAAGCGTGCCACGATCAACGAAGTCCAGAATACGTCCAGGAGTTCCGACGACGATTTGTGAGCCCATTTGCAGCGCACGAATCTGGCGATCGTAGGAAGAACCGCCGTAGATCGGTGTGGCACGCACACCTTCTTTGAATGCGGCGACCTTGTGAATCTCTGCACAGACCTGCATGGCCAACTCACGGGTCGGGCACATGATCAGCACCTGGGTCTCACGACTGGTCGGATCAATCCGGTCCACGGCAGGCAGACCAAAGGCGAGGGTTTTGCCAGAACCGGTCTGGCTTTGGCCCACGACGTCGCGCCCAGTGAGAGCCACCGGAATGGCTTGAGCTTGAATCGGGGAGGGTTGTTCGAAGCCTTGAGCCTCGATAGCTTTCATCAACTCGGGCGAAAGGCCGAGGTCTGCGAATGTCTTTTCCATCTTATGTTTACGTACCGGCAGATTGGCTTCCGTGAGCGGGCAACCTGTCGCAGTAAAGGCGTCTCACATACGAGTGAGGACGGATCACCGCCAGATCTGGCGGGCTACATGTCAAACTTCGGCCCCAAGTGGGGAAGCGGCTAAAAACCGGCGCGCATACTCCACTACTTCCTCAAAAAGGCAAGCTCTGATTCATCTTCAGAGGGAGAGTACCGGGTCACCGTAGAGCGTGAAGTTCTCGTAGTGGCTGATTTTCACGTCAAAAATCTGCCCCACATGGCGATCCGCATTGCCCTCAAAAACGACGATTTTATTCGTGCGTGTGCGGCCCATGAGACGCGTCTCATTGGTCTTGCTGACACCTTCGCAGAGAATCTCCGTTTGCTGACCGACCAGCTCTTCATACTTGGTCCAGGCATGTTGATTGACCAGCGCCAACAGGTCCTGATTGCGCTCTTCTTTCACTCGCTCACTGACTTGGATGGCCTCATCCATCTCTGCCGCTGGGGTGCCGCGACGTTTGGAATAACGGAAAACAAAGGCGTTTTCGAATTTCAGACGATCAAACAGCTCGCGTGTCTCCAGGTAATGCTGCTCGGTCTCGCCTGGGAAACCCACGATCACATCGGTGGTGATGGCGATGCCTGGACGAGCCGCGCGGATGCGTTCAACCAGTTCTGTGAACTTGGCCGCGGTGTAGGGGCGATGCATGCGCTTGAGGATCTCATCACTGCCACTCTGGACGGGCAAATGCACGTGTTCAGCCAGCTTGGGCAGGTAGGTGAAGGCCTCGATCAAGTCTTTCTTATAACCAATCGGATGCGGGCTGGTAAAACGAATGCGCTGGATGCCGGGCACCTCATGAACGGCCTCGAGGAGTTGAACAAAGGGGCTTTTGCCATCCACAGCCGGAAACTCATGACGTCCGTAAAGGTTCACGATCTGCCCAAGCAAGGTCACTTCCTTCACTCCCTGATCGGCCAGACGCCGTACTTCCTCAACGATGTCTGCGATCGGACGACCGCGCTCCCCGCCACGGGTGTAGGGCACGATGCAAAAGGTGCACTTCATGTTGCAGCCCTGCATGATGCTAACAAAGGCGCTGCCCTGATTCTGCTTCAGCGTGTGATCTCGGATGGCATTTTGGCTGGCCTCTTCTTCATCGATATCGACAATCGAAAAGCGCTCCTCATCCATCTGCCGTGCTTCTTTGGCCCGGATGATCTCATCCACATACTCCACCACCCGGTGATACTTCTGCGTGCCGACCACGAGGTCCACCTTGGTTTTTTCCACCAGTTCACTGCCCCGGCTCTGCGCCATGCAGCCCATGAACCCTGTGACCAACGGCACGCGACGGCGGCGGACCATACCCATTTTTCCAATCGCTTTCTGCTCTGCCTGATCGCGCACGGAGCAGGTATTGATCAGCACCACATCGGCATCCGTGTCCGTGGCGGTCATGGTGTAACCGCGCTCGACGAACATCTGCGATACCTGTTCGGTATCGCGTTCGTTCATCTGACATCCGTAGGTTTTGATGTGAACTCGGGGCATGGGGGCGCAGAAAATAGTCGGTTTGGGCAAAAAGACAACCGGTGCCTGAGTCGCTTTAAATTCCTACTTGCCAAGTGTAATTACAGCGAATAGGAATAACGGAATGAGACTGACCAAACGTGGCGAGTATGCCTTGCGCACCCTGATTCGTCTCGGCATCGCCGAGAGAAACGAAGAAGGGGTGATCTCTGTTTCAACGTTGGCCGATCAAGAACGGCTGCCTTACAAGTTTCTGGAAGCCATCCTTTTCGAACTGCGCACGGCGGGATACGTGGAGAGCCTGCGTGGCAAACATGGTGGCACGCGTCTGGCCAAGCCGATGAAAACCATCAAGATGGGAGAAATCGTCCGTCTGATCGATGGCAAACTAGCCCCCATCGGCTGCGCCAGTGAGACGGAGTATGAAAAATGCACCTGTCCCGATGAGGAACACTGCGGTCTGCGGATGCTGATGATCGATGTGCGCAATGCCATCGCCAATATCCTGGATCGCTACACCCTAGAACACGTCGTCGAAGTGACGATGCGGAAGCAGTTAGAATGCTCCGGCAAAAAGAAAGCACCCGCCCCGAAAAAGAACAGCAAGACACGCCACGCGGACCCGGCCGACGGATTCCTGGCCGCCCTCCTCGAACCCGCGATTTAAATTTTCTGATGAACAAGAACGAAACCAGCCCGTGGTTAGACCTGGTGAGGCAAAAGATCGAAGCGATCCGATTTGGCTCCGTACAGGTCGTCGTCCATGAAGGGCGAGTGACCCTTCTGGAGAGCACGGACAAGGTGCGCCTGACCGGTGAACCGCAGCTCCAAACGGCACGCCCATAACCGGTTCCCCACGTCGGACCGAACCGATGCGGGATTTTTAAAACTCAACGCCGCCCCTGCCTATGCCACGCGCCGCTCGAAACGCCACTTTACCGACTTACCGCACTGGACGAACCGCCACAGCTCTGCCTGCTGAGACTCGTTTCATGCTGGAAAGCCTCCCACCCGACCAAGGGATCTACATTCCCAAAATCATCAGCAAGCCGCTCAAACCTGGGTTTGGCTTCAAGATGGGCATCTTCGCTGGCATTCATGGCGATGAAGAAGCCGGCACCCTCGCCGTGCAGGAGCTCATGAGTTGGGCCGCCGAAAAGCCAGAAGAGCTGCACGACTATGAACTGCACTTTTACCCCATCTGCAATCCCACTGGCAGAAATCTGGGCACACGACACAATCAAAGCGGGCTCGATCTGAATCGCGAGTTCTGGTATGGCTCGATCGAACCGGAAGTCATTTACCTGGAAGAGCAACTGCGCCGCGAGCAGTATGACGGCATCATCTCTCTGCATTCCGATGATGACTCAGACGGTTGCTACGGTTTTGTCAGTGGCTCCTTCCTCAGTGAGCATCTTCTCGAGCCTGCCCTGCGTGCTGCCAGCGCTCACCTGCCGCGCAATGACCTGCACATCATCGATGGTTTCCTGGCCGCTCAGGGCATCATCAAAGAAGGTTATCTCGGCGTCTTGAGCGCTCCCCCGGAACAACGGACGAAGCCCCTGGAGATTGTCTTTGAGACCCCAGCCCTCGCCCCGATGCATCAGCAAGTCAGCGCCACGGTCGCCGCCGTGAAGACCATCCTCGCCGAATATCGTCAACTTCAGGCCTACGCGGCCAATCTTTAACCCTTCCCAACCTCAGTGGATCACGATTTCCTCACTTACATCATCATCGGTTTCATCGCACAGCTCATCGACGGTGCCCTCGGCATGGCCTATGGCATCAGCGCTTCCAGTTTGCTCTTGGGAGTTGGCATTCCCCCCGCTGTGGTCAGCAGCACGGTTCATGCAGCAGAGTGTTTCACCACCGGGGCCTCAGCCCTGTCTCACCGTGCGTTTGGGAATGTCAATAAAGTCCTGTTTCTCGGCCTGCTGATCCCTGGGGTGATCGGAGCCTTTTTGGGCGCTTACATCCTCACTGCCATTGATGGGGACATGATCAAACCCTACATCGCCGGGTATCTTCTCATCATGGGTTTCGTGCTCATTTTAAAGGCCTACCACTCGTTTCCTCCACGGGCAGTGACCACCCATCTGAAGCCCCTGGCCTTCTTTGGGGCCTTCATCGATGCCATCGGCGGCGGTGGTTGGGGACCGATCGTCGGTTCCACGCTGTTGGCTCGCGGCAGCCCCTTTCGTGAGACGGTCGGCACGGTCAACACGGTCGAATTTTTCGTCACCCTCTCTGCCTCACTCGGTTTCCTCATCGGCATCGGACTCACGCATTGGAATGTCATCCTCGGACTCGCCCTCGGCGGTGTCGTGGCGGCGCCCATCGGTGCCTGGGTCTGCAAGCGCGTGCCGCATCGGCCTTTGATGGTTCTGGTCGGCCTCGTGGTCATCGGCCTCAGCTTGCGCACCTTGATCAATATCTTCGCTTGATCGGAGTCAGGCAGGATTCTTGGCCCTCAGCACCATGTTTCTACTGCTTCTCCTGGCTGTTATTTGCGTGCTCGCCGTCTCGTTTCTGTGCTCACTCACAGAGGCCGTGCTGCTCAGCCTGAATCCGCTGGAGCTGAAGTTGCAGGAGAAAAAGGGCATTCATAGCGCCACCCGCTGGCTTCAGTTCAAAAATCAGATCGAGCGACCCATCTCCGCGATTCTGGTCTTCAATACCCTGGCCAACACAGGTCTGGCCAGCTTTGCCGGGGTGCTGTTCACCCTCATCTACGGCGCAGAGTGGCTGTGGATCTTTTCGATCATCATGTCCGTGCTCGTGCTGTTCGGAGGTGAGATGGCCCCCAAGATTCTCGGCGTGCACCAGGCCGCACGCTTTGCCCCGCACCTGCTGCTGCCGCTGCGAATCATGCTCTGGCTCTGCCACCCCCTGGTGCTGCTGATGGAGAAATTTTGTGAAAAGCTCAAGTCAGGGGCCCGCAGTGATCGCAGCCAAAGTGATCACATCATGGACATCATCACCCTGGTGCAGGCCGCCAAGGCGGAGCAACTGCTGCACAATCAGGAGGAGATCATCATGATCCATGCCGCCACCCTCAGCGCCCGGCGGGTCAAGACCGCCATGGTGCCGCGCGGGGCGGTGAGCGTCTTCAATCAGACCCTTTCACTGGCAGAAAACGTGACGGCTCTCGGTCCGAAGCTTCATCGCAGTTATCCCGTCAGCCGAGATGGCACGCTGGAGAACATCACAGGATACATCCGAGTGCGTGAGTTGTTTGTTCAGAACCTCAGCCAGCCAAATGTTGACTGGACACCGCTGATCCGCCCTGCGCTCCGCATTGATAGCAAAGCCTCCCTCACTCACTTGCTCACCTACTTTCTCGAGCAACAAGAAATCGCCTCTCTCGTCACCACCGCAGATGGAAAAATCACCGGCTGGATCACGATGGACGATGTCATGAAAGTGCTCATGGGAGCTCGTGTTTAGCTGGTCATTGTCCACGCCAGATTCCGGTGGTAGAACGATGACGTCCGCTTTCTCAGCCACGCTTCCCCATGCCCCGCCTCATCGCCATCGTCGCCATGTCTTCCAATCGTGTCATTGGCCGCGCAGGCACCCTGCCTTGGCATTTCCCAGAGGATTTGAAGTTCTTCAAACGCACCACGCTCGGCCATCCCATCCTCATGGGACGCACCACCTTTGAGTCCATCGGCCGCCCCTTGCCTGGCAGACAAAACATCGTCCTCAGTCGCACCCTCGCCCCGCGAGAGGGCATCACCGTGATCCGCGATGTCGCTGAACTGGCCGCTCTGTGTCCCGAGGCAGAAACGATCTTCATCATCGGCGGTGCCCAGGTTTATGCCGAGCTGCTGCCGAGCTGTGATGGGCTCTACCTCACGCAGATCAAAGCCGAGTATGAGGGTGATACCTTCCTGCCTGCTTTCGAGCCTCTGTTCACCTTGAAGGAGATTTTGGAAACCACCCCCGAACTGGAATTCCGCTACTACGAGCGCACCCCAGCTTAACCCAGCAGCGCCTTTGTGTGCCTCGCTCAGTCACCGTGCGGATCAAAGCGCACCGCTGAGCAGTCCGCCTTTTGCACCGTGCTCCGGCAGGCCCAGTGCCAACGCTTCACCCCGCGAGTGAACGACTCCGGTGTGCCCTCCAAAATGCGGAACTGACCGCGCAACTCGCCGCCCTCGCGCACCTGGATCGCTCTCGCGGCCACCTTTCCATCCAGCGTCCCCCCAGGCTCGATGGTCACCGTTCCTTCGCAGACAAAGTCACCCTCCGCGTGACCGGCGATACGCATGGCACCGGCACGCACCTCGTAGAGAAACGTCAGCTCCGCCCCGGGAGCCACATCCAGCAGATCACAGACCACCGCCTCAGCCACCAGGCCCTGCTCAGACATCACACGGATGGAGGGGGTCTTGCCCGCACCCGCCGACTCCACACGCTCCAGCTTGCGCAGGCACACTGGGCAGGTCGGGCGACTCCCATCTCCTGCGGTGGCGATGGTGAATAAAAAGTCACTGCGCTCGGGGGGCAGCGCCATCAGCACCGCATGCAACCCCGCCGCATCCACCGCCTCGATCCGGTGCTGCTGGGCCACCTGCAAGGCCGCCGGGCTGAAACCACCGGGCGCGATCAGCACCCCGCGAGTCTGCCGTGCCGTTGCCACCTCACCGGCAAAAAGTGCCACGGTCTCAGCCGTCGCCCCCCATTCATTCCAGGCGGCCAATTTCACCAGCGCCCGCTTTGGATGCGCCGTCTTCGGCTGCTCAATCATGCCAAACGCCACCGAGCCATCGGCCAGCACACGAGAACCCGCCAGCTCACAGCCACTGTGCGTGGCCAGCGCCCGCGCCAGCTCAACCAGTCGCATCCAGTCCAGACCCGCGATCAGCTCCGGCGTCCAGCACCCCTCCACCCCAGCGGCCTTCCCACCACGCTGGGAAAAGCCGGTCTCTGTGAGCGTGGTCAAAGGTGCGCGCATTCTCCCCATGGATACGGGAGAAGCGCCAAGAGAAAAGCCAAAACCCCGACCCTGCCTCCGCAGGTTTTCACCTCTCCGCGTCACGTTTGCCCTTTGCGGCAATCTCTTCTCAGACACGCATTATTCCTTTTCACCCGCCCCTTTTCCCTTATCCCTACCTCTCTATGTCTCAAGGTATCGGCGAAACCGCCACTCAGTTCTTCCAGTTCGGCTCCGCGTCAGAGCCCTTCACCTTTGCCAATGGCGACAGCCTCCCAGGGATCACCGTGGCCTACGAGACCTATGGCAAACTCAACGCCAAGAAGAACAACGCCATCCTCCTCTTCCACGCTCTCTCCGGCAGTCAGCACGCCGCCGGCCATACCGCCAAGGTCAAAGGTACCGGCAAACGCTGGACCAAGGATGTGCAACAGGGCTGGTGGGAACTTTTCATCGGCCCCGGCAAAGCCCTGGATACCAACCGTTACTTCATCATCTGCGCCAACTACCTGGGCGGCTGCTACGGCTCCAGCGGACCGACCAGCCTGAATCCCAAGACCAAAAAACCCTACGGCAAGGATTTCCCGCCCGTGCTCAGCAGTGACGTCGTCCGCAGTCAGGCCGGACTACTGGATCACCTCGGGATCAAAAAACTTCACGCCGTCATCGGCGCCTCCGTCGGTGGCCTCATCGCCATCAACTTTGCCACCCTTTTCCCGGAGCGTGTCAAAATCATCGTCCCCATCGCCAGTGGCCTCCGCACCACCGTCTTGTCACGTCTGACTCTCTTTGAGCAGGTCATGGCCATCGAAAACGACCCGCATTTCCAGGGGGGCGACTACTATGAAGGACCCGCACCCGAGTATGGACTGGCCCTGGCTCGCATGATCTCTCACAAGACCTTTGTGCATCTGGATGCCATCGAAGATCGCGCCCGCAAAACCCTCAACCAGCCCAGCGACCAACTCTCTTGGTATAAGGTCGGTCACAACGTCGAGAG
>JAIXVB010000451.1 GCA_027483245.1 Verrucomicrobiaceae bacterium
ACCGACCTCGACCTGGGTCATTACGAGCGCTTCACCCACACCAATCTCTCCCGCCTCAACAGCCTCACCAGCGGTCAGGTTTACATGAGCGTGCTGCAAAAAGAACGTGCCGGGAAGTATGAAGGCCGCACCGTGCAGGTCATCCCCCACGTCACCAACGAGATCAAAGACCGCATCCGCGAAGTCGCCACCAAGATGACCGCCGATGTCATCATCACCGAGATCGGCGGCACCGTCGGCGACATCGAAGGCCTGCCCTTCCTGGAAGCCATCCGCCAGTTCGGTCATGAAGTCGGCCCCGGCAATGTCCTCTTCATTCACGCCACCCTCGTTCCCTACATCAAGGCCGCCGAAGAGCTGAAGACCAAGCCCACCCAGCAATCCATCGCCAAATTGCGCGAGATCGGCATCGCCCCGCACATCATCCTCGCCCGCACCGAGCAGCCGCTCGACCTCGACGTGCGTGAAAAAATCTCCCTCTTCGGCAACGTGCCGATCGAAGACGTGATCGAAGTCCGCGACGTCAAACACAGCATCTATGAGGTGCCGTTGAAGCTCCACGAAGAGCGCCTCGACGACGTCGTCTGCAAGCAGCTCAACCTCGACCGCCCGCAGCCCGACCTCAACAAATGGCGCCACTTCGTCCAGCGCGTCATTCACCCCACGCACCACGTCCGCATTGGTGTCGTCGGCAAATACATCGAGCTCAAAGACGCCTACAAGAGCATCTACGAATCCCTCGTTCACGCCGGAGCCGCCAATGACACCAAGGTGGACATCGTCCGCGTGGATGCCGAGGCCATCGAAAAAGGCGGACCTGACATCTACCTCAACGGCCTCCAGGGCATTCTCATTCCCGGCGGCTTTGGCGACCGTGGCACCGAGGGCAAAATCGCCGCCACCGGTTACGCACGCCGCACCGGCATCCCCTTCTTTGGCATCTGTCTCGGCATGCAGATCGCCGTCATCGAATTCGCCCGCAATGTCTGCGACCTGCCCAAGGCCAACAGCACCGAGTTTGACAAAACCACGCCTTCGCCCGTCATCAGCATGATGGAAGAGCAGAAAAAAGTGAAGCAACTCGGCGGCACCATGCGCCTCGGCAGTTGGGTCACCCTGCTCACCCCCGGCACCAAAGTGCACGAACTCTACGGCCAAGACGTCATCACCGAGCGCCATCGCCATCGTTACGAAGTCAACGACGACTACAAAGACCAGCTCGTCTCGCACGGCCTGCGCATCAGCGGCGTCTCCCAAAAAGGCGAACTCTGCGAAACCATCGAGCTGCCCGAGCATCCCTTCTTCGTCGCCTGCCAGTTCCACCCCGAATTCAGCAGCAAACCCAACGATCCACATCCGATTTTCCACGGTTTCGTCAAAGCTGCTCTCCAGCACCACGCTGCACCTGAGCCTCTTTGCTGATGGTTGATCGCTGATCGCTGATCGTTGAGGGACCCTTCTGATTCCATCAACAATCAGCCATCAACCATCAACTTTGATTCAGCCACTGACCACGGATCACCGGCCATCCACCCTCAACGGTGATCCCGGCCTCACCGAATCGCCAATCGATAGCGTGAGGGCCAGAGGATGAAGGCTGCCGTGGCCAGTGCTAAGTAGTAGTGCGGCATCTCGATTCGGCCCTGGCCTGCAGGGGTGTAGGCCAGGATGGCGAATAGCAGGTAACCGGCTCTTCCGCCCGTCAGCACCGAGCGCACGACCAGTGCCCCGAGAGTCCCCACAAACAGCAGCAATCCCGGGATACCCATTTCCAACCACATCGAGACATACTCATTGTGCGGGGCCCACAGTGTGCCAGACACGCCCGTGCCATGTCCCAGAAGCGGTTTTTTCATCACCCCTTCCCAGGCATCGGCCAGATCCTTCGCCCGCTCCGGAGACTTCAGCTTTTCAAAGTCCAGCTCATAGATCGCCTGGAGTCGCTCCGAGGTGTTCTTGTCCTTCGTGATTCCCTGCTCCGTCCGACTCTGCAGAATCGCGAACCCCACCCCAGCGGCCGGGATTGAGATCGCAGCGATCAGCGCCAGGAACCCCAGATTCCGCCGCGCATTGAACAGGATGTAGGCCCCTGCCATCAGCGCCAACACCACGAAACCGCTGCGCCCATACGTAAGCGCCACACCGACAAACGCCACGCCGATCAGCACGCAGTTGAAGCGAAAGTTTTTCGACAGCGCAAAGACGATCCCCAACATCTCACACAGCAGCACCGGGGGGAAATTCGGGTGGCCATTGAAGCCTGAAAAACGCCCAGGAATACTCGTGAACTTCGCCAGGCCCAGCATCTCATAGATCTCCGAAGCCGTCGTCAGCAGGATCGCCAGCACTGCCGCCCAGCGCACCGCCCGCAGCCCCTGATCCGTCGAGAGCACGGCCAGAATCGCAAAGATCACCAGCACCACCCGGAAATGATCCATCCCGACTTGGCCCTGATAAGTTGACTCCACACGCGACAAAATCGCCGCATCAAACAGCCGCACCATCGGCAGCAGCAGCACCAGAAAGCTCACCGGGGCCAGCCGCGGACGATTCAGCAGCGACAATCCCACACAAGCCATCACCGCAATCAGCGTGAACAGCACCGGTTTCAGCGGCGAGATTCCCGCATTGTAGGCCCCGATCACCGCATCTGCGGCCAGCAATCCCAGCAACGAGCCACAAACCCAGATCATCATCCGGTTCAGGCGAGTTTCAGCAGCAGGGGGCACAGTCATCATCAGGCGAAAGTCCGCCACTAAACACGGCAACCCGCCCCACGGTCAAGCCACCCCACCGCAAATCCCCCTCCCTCCGCCACAATCCTGCGTTTTTAAATCCCCATCCGAACCCCAATCCTGTAAACTCCGCCTCATGCGCCACAGCTCTCAGCGCCATCTCTCATGAAAACCGGCCTCCTGCTCGACCCCATCTACACCGGCCATGACCCCGGCCCCGGCCACCCCGAGAGCCCCGCGCGCTACACCGCCATCATCCAAGCACTCTCCGCTTCCAACCTGCTGCCCAGACTCGCCTCCATCCCCAGCCGCGCCGCCGAAGTTCCCGAACTCGAGCGCTGCCACCCGCGTCATTACATCGACCTCGCCCGCGCTGAAGTCGCTGCCGGGCTCGATACCCTCAGCACCGGCGACACCCAGATCGGTCCGAAGAGCTACGACATCGCCACCCGTGCCGTCGGCGGCGTGCTCAATGCTGTCGATGCCGTCATGACCGGTCAGCTCACCCGCGCCTTTTGTGCCGTCCGTCCGCCTGGGCACCACGCCCGCGCGGACCAGGGCATGGGCTTTTGCCTTTTTAACAACATCGCCCTCGCCGCCCGACACACGCAGAAAAAGCACGGGGCCGAAAAGATCGTCATCGTCGATTGGGACGTCCATCACGGCAACGGCACCCAAGACATCTTCTATGAAGACGGCAGCGTCCTCTTTGCCAGCACCCACCAGAACCCCTGGTATCCCTTCACCGGTCATGCCGAGGAAACCGGTGCCGGCAAAGGCAAGGGCAGCACCCTAAACTTCCCCCTGCCCGCTGGCAGCGGCATGAAAGAAATCGGCAGCGCCTTCACGGACAAGCTCCTGCCCGCCATCGC
>JAIXVB010000678.1 GCA_027483245.1 Verrucomicrobiaceae bacterium
CAGTTGCTGCACCACATTGAAACGAGCACAGAGACCAGCACGAGTGTGATCGATGAAGAAACGGGTGAAGTCATCACAATGAGCAGCAGTCCGGTGATGTATTACCATTACGACCTGACGGGAAGCACCGTGGCGTTGAGTGGAGAAGATGGGTTTGTGAAAGGAAGAGTGAGCTACACGGCGTATGGGGAGATCACGAGCCGGAGCGGGAACACGGAGACCCGATTCCTGTTCTGCGGAGCCTACGGGGTGCAGACGGATGCGAGCGGCTTGGTGCACATGCGCGCCCGCTACTACAACCCCTACACGTGCCGATTCATCAGCTAAGACCCCATCGGCTTCGAGGGCGGGATGAACTGGTATGGGTACTGCGGCGGTGATCCACTGAATCTTGTGGATCCGACTGGCTGGGAAGCTCAGGAGGGTGGTGTTGAGGGCTGGTTAGCAGACGCAATGGTCGCTTACTTTGAAGGCGGAGACGGGGCAGTCATTCGAGGCGTAGCTGACAATGCAGTGGACCAATTTAGCCTGGTAAATTTGCTGGGACTACAGGGAACCGAATTTGACGAGCCAGATGGTCATTTTCGGCCATTTGGAACTAACCCAAATGGAGGAGAAGCAAAACTCGGACAAATAGCTTCAGTAGTCTGGGGGGTTGCTTTGGGGGCCAATCAAATCGCTGGGGGAACGAGGAGTGGCACAAGGACTAACACCGGTTCACGCCAAGTTTCTGCCGTAAAGACGACAGGAGCTGCGGAAAGAGGGGGGCTGAACTTGTTCCGCGCCGGGCCTGACGGCTGGGCAACAAGGGAAGCCGCTACCGGATGGAGGCAAGGTGATCGTATGCTGTATCTGCCCAATCAAGGGTCAGCACAGGCAAACTGGGCGCAGAATGCCGGACGATTGAGGCAAGAGATGCGGGCTGGAGATCCAATTTTCGATTCGTATCGTGATGCCGCGACCGGTTTGCAAATACCAGCTGGAACAACACCAACGTCTGGAGGCCGCTTTTTAAATGCGGAGCGAAAACTACTTGAATCGAGAGGCTGGCAATACAATGCTTTAACCGGTGCTTATCATCCGCCAATGCCATGAGTAGCCCATTTTGTATAATGGTAGAGAAAGCGATGTGCAGTCTCGTCTTGAGACACGGCTTTCAAGTTGCTGAGCGTGGACGTAGCGTGATAGCCTTCGAGACTGCCAAGGTTGAAATGGTGCTGTCTTACGATGACCAGCGATCATTTGAAGTTGGCCTTGGGCTGAAACTGAAAACTAACCCGACGCAACCAGCCTACTCTTTTGATGAGTTGCTTCGCGCTCTAATTGTGCCAGTAAACGAGTGGTCAACAGGTTATGCGGCAAGGGATGTTGCAGCCGCCGAAATGATCGTCAAAAAGATGGCTAGCATCATGGAACGTCACGCAGAGCGGCTGCTTAATGCCGATCTAGAGGCTTGGATAAAGCTTTGGGAGCAAAGACGTTCTGATTGCATTGCGTACGCAGCGGAGACTAAAATGACTCATGCAAAACGGACAGCGGATGAAGCGTGGATAGCGAGGGATTTTCAAAAGTTCGTTGCCGCTTTGGAAACCGTTGAGTCGGAACTTGGAAAAGCCGACGTTGCCAAGCTGGCTTATGCAAAGAGATCAATTTCACCATAAAGCCGCCACCTTTCGGACGTCCGCGCGTTTTACCGCTGACGCACGAAACGAATGGTACTTGGCTTTCCGGCAGTCGACTGTTCCGAGTGCCTGCTGATGGGAGCGAAGTGCGGCTTCATCGTTGTGGATGAAAGCCCATTAGGGCAGGCATCACAACTTAGCTGTACCTCGACGGTCGCGTATGGCGTCTCGTTCCTCGCACGACTTTTGCTACCCTTGAACGCTCCCTTCGTTATGTTGGCAGCGGTTGTCGCGTCTTCCTTCTTCTACGGCCAACGCTCCTCCCTCGTTACGCTCTTGAGTGGCCCCCTTGGGTGGCATCAGTCAGGTGTTGACCGAGAAGCGTCCGAGCAATGTGGAGCGAGCCTATGTTTACACGCCCAGCGGACAGTTGTTGGAGCCATTCAAATCAGTGCACAGATAACTTTCTCAATCAGGCATGTTTCAGAATTGGGGTAACTATAAATTAGAACCACTACGGCGAAAAGTGTGAATGATAAGCATGAATAGATTATCATGTAAAATCTTAATAATTATACAATTATTGATGAAATTATTATTAATATACCAAATCGATAGAGACAATGCGGTTTCTAACGAAATCCTCAATGAGGAAATGTTTGCCTCCATACTAGCCGGACCAGAACGATCTTTTGAGCTTCATGTCACATGGGTGCCCGTATGCAGCATCCTTTGGGTTTCAACGTCGATCTTGGGCTTGTTGATTTTGGTTTATTCTGTGTTTTGGAATCGCTCAATATTGCGGCTATGCATTTGGGCGACGTTTCTCAATTTTTTGTTGTCGATACCTCCGTGGAGATGGTATCCGCCTCCGCTTGCTCCAGGTTTTCCCTCCAACGTGAAACCCGTTCTGGTGCATAAGAGACAGCTGTCATGACTGCGTTCCAAAGATGATTCGGTGTCGATGCTGCGCACGCGTTTGAACGAGATCACAAGGTCTGAATGACCTGATTCAACAAGCTGAGGTGCTGCTCTTGGATCGCCAGGCATTGATGCATGTGAGTTCCTGAATTGGGGGGTCACGAATGAATTGAGCGGTGAGGTGGTTCGTGTTTGCTGCGAGGGAGGGGTGGGCTTAGTGTTTCTGGAGTTGAAGGCGAGTTTTTCCATTTCTCGGTTGAGGGCGGCATCTTTGTTGAAGGTGCTGTTTTTTTGTCTGCTGATGGCACCGTCGGGTGCGCTGCGGGCGGAGCTAAAGCAGGGGGATTTGCGGAAGGTGCGGCTGCAATTGAAGTGGTATCATCAGTTCCAGTTTGCGGGGTATTATGCGGCGCAGAATCAGGGCTTTTTTACTGAAGAAGGGCTGGAGGTGGAGATCCTGGAGGGGGCACCGGATCGGCCTCCGCTGGGGACGGTGCTCGCGGGCAAGGCGGACTTTGGCGTGACGGATTCCGATGTGCTGCTGGCGCGACTGCATGGGGAACCGGTGGTGGTGTGTGCGGCGATTTTCCAGCACTCGCCCTACATTTTGATGGCGCGGAAGGATGCGGGGATTTTCAAGCCTTCGGACTTGGTGAACAAACGGATCATGGTCTCGAATGATCAAGGGGAGGCGGAACTGCGGGCGATGTTGATGCGCGAGGGCATCCCGACTCAGCGGGTGGAGATGCTGAAGCACAGTTGGAACAATGAGGATCTGATCGAGCGACGTGTGGATGCGATCTCTGCCTATGCGACGGTGGAGCCGACTCAAATGCGCCAGGCGGGGGTGGAGCCGAGTTTCATTCGCTTCAGCGATTACGGAGTGGATTTTTATGGAGACACGCTGTTCACCACAGAGGAGCTGGTGAAAAAGGATCGAGCTCTGGTGACCTCATTTCATCGGGCGGCGATGCGCGGCTGGCACTATGCGATGGAGCATCCGGAGCAGTTGATCGATGAAATTTTGGCGATGCCGGGGGTTCAGCAGCGCGGCCTGAAGCGTGAAAATTTGGAGATTGAGGCGAAGGAGATGAAGCCGCTGATTTTACCGGAGCTGGTGGACATCGGGCACATGAATCTGGGGCGTTGGGAGCGGATGGCAGGGACGTTTCAGGAGACGGGCGTGGTGCCGATACGGGCTTCGTTGGCGGGGTTTCTCTTTGATCCAGATCCTCACCCCGACATGCGCCCTTTGTTTTGGGGGGTATCGATCTTGGGCATCCTGGGCGGGCTGGCGGTGCTGTGGACCCTGGAGCTGCGGCGTCAGGTGGACTTGCGGACGCGGCAGGTGCGAGAGGGGCAGGAAAAGCTGTCGGCTCTGTTGGACAATACCTTTCAGCTTCAAGGGTTGCTGGACCCTGAGGGGCGGCTTTTGGAGACGAATCGCACGGCGCGTGAGTTCATTGGGGTGGATTCAACGGAGGTCCTGGGACGGCACTTTTGGGAGACGTCTTGGTGGTCGCATTCGGAGATGGAGCAGAGCCGGTTGCGCGATGCGGTGAAGGCGATTCAAGAGGGCAAAGAGACGATTCGATATGAGACGGCTCATCCCGATAAAAAGGGGGTGATGCATGACATCGACTTCTCCATCCGTGCGGTGCGGGGTGTGGGACGGAAGTTGCTCTACATGATGGTGGAAGGACGTGACATCACCGAGCGCAAGAAGTCGGATCGAGATC
>JAIXVB010000481.1 GCA_027483245.1 Verrucomicrobiaceae bacterium
GCGTCGTTGTTTCCCGTGCTCGGAAAAGAAACGGCTCAGGTGCTCACCCTCAACTGCCGCTCACGCATCGCCTTCCGTCAGCCTGACCCTGAAGGCGCGCAAGCGGTGGCGGAGTTCATTGCCAAAATTGAGAAGAAAAAAGTTTCCAAATCCTCCGGGTTCATGGGCAAGGATGCCAGTAAAACGGTGAACAAGGAGTGGGACTATGAGGTGCAGCCAGGTGAACTCATGAAAATGCCAGATGCCACGGCCTGGATCGTCCACCCTTCTAAAAACAAAGTCAAACTTCGCATCCCTGCGATGGACGGGGCTGGGAAAATCCCGGACTGGTGGAAGTAAAATCGCTTTTCTCATTCAGATGCAAAACTCCTCGAGAGAAACATCATCGAACGATTGGAATTGATTGCCTCTCTAACCAAAAAGTTGCAACTAAACTGCCACAATCCCCTCTCCGTTAGGTAATCCCGTCATGTCCCAGTCTCCAGAACCTGTCGATGCAGCGACCGGGGAGAATCATGATCTGATTTCGGCTCTAAAACCCGATCAGCAGAAATTGAAACAATTGACGGATGACCTGCAGCGCATGCAGACGGCTCCGAGCGTCATGGATCGGGTCAAAGCCTTTGGTCAGGGCGGCATGGACAATGCGCAGGAAAAACTGCGCAACGAGATCGCTGAGGTTCAGAAGACCATGTTTGATAAAATCTCGCAACAGACCCTGGGCAATTCCGCGGCAGGAGTTGCGCTGCCTGAAAAACTCCAGCAGCTCAAGGAGCAGACCGACAAACTCCAGCGCCAACTAACCCTGGATAACCAACTCAAAAAAGA
This sequence comes from Verrucomicrobiaceae bacterium, assembly GCA_027483245.1. Taxonomy (GTDB): domain Bacteria; phylum Verrucomicrobiota; class Verrucomicrobiia; order Verrucomicrobiales; family Verrucomicrobiaceae; genus Prosthecobacter. The sequence goes on from JAIXVB010000481.1 coordinate 829, forward strand.
CGGGCTTCCCGGTTTATTCAGCGATGACCAACGCAGCGGTGTGGAGCAGGTGGTGAGCAATCAAGTCAAGAAACTCAATGATGAAATGGCCGCTGAGAAGCAAGCTGTAGAAAAGCCTCAACATAAAACCACGGTGGCTGAGTCTCTCGGCCGAGATCGAAAGCACAGCGCCAGCCATGATTTGGGGGAGAAGATCCGCACCAGCGCTCCGTCGATTCGTCATTGAGATTGAGACAGATCGGAGTGGTGGAATGGTGCATCCCCACCCTCATTTGTCCTTTTTTTGGAACAGCCGTTTGAAAAAATTGGGCTTCGCTTTTTCATCGCTCGGAGGGGTCACGGGTGCCACTGGAGCCACATTTCCTTCTGTTTGCATGGCTGGTGCGAAACGTCCGTTGTTGGGTGCCGTCCCTGAGGGATTTGCTGAAGGCTGAGTGAAGTCAATCGCCGCAGGTTTGATCGTGGGCGCGTTGGCATTCAGATTGATGACTTTTGGGGTTAATGCTTTGCCGTCTTTGCCGTATTCGTGGATGACTTGCTGAAAGGTTTCACCGTTGAGATTGATGAGCCGATCTTCTTTGCGTCTGCCAAATTCATCATAAAGACACTGGCAACGAGCAACTAGATTGCCTCGACCATCATAGACATTGCCCTGCAGAGGTTCGCCTTTATCATTCATCAAAAACACCTTTTTGACGTTCATCACGTTGTTCACGTCATAGGTCATCTCGGTGAGTTCGCGCGTGTTGGGATCACGCACGGATTCGGTCCGCGATTTGTCGGCATGATAAATGGTGCGACCCACCACACCTTGGCTGCTGGCATCGGCCCGCAGTGTCGCTGTGAGGGAGAGATAAGCGAGGGGTAGAAGGAAAATGGAGTTTTTCATGAAACAATGAAAAGATTTCCCGAGAATACGCTCTTGGTTAAGCTGAAACAATCATCCTTTTATCATGACACTCCCCACAGATCCCACTTCAGAAGGTTGGGCACAATTCATGTCGGCTGTCGCAGCGGACTTCGACTGTGTCTCAGGCACGTTGCACCGTCTCGACCCGCAGGATGGCCTGCTGAAGTTAGTCGCCCATCTGGGCATTCCTCCCCAATTAATGCCTGTCATCGAAACCATCCCCGTGGGGAAAGGAATCGCGGGTGCGGCGGCCGCGCGTCGTGCACCTGTTGAATTGTGCAATCTTCAGACAGACACCAGCGGAGTGGCCCGTGAAGCCGCGAAACAGACCCTCGTGCAGGGAAGTCTTGCGGTTCCTGTGCTGAATGGCGATGTCCTCTGCGGAACGCTGGGAATTGGGAAACGAGTGCCTTATGATTTCACAGACGCCGAGAAAACCCGACTTTTGGAGATTGCCCAGAAGATCGCCGATAAACTATGAGTGAAATTTCAATTTGCTGAATTTAGGCCTTATTTTACCACTATGGTGAATGAAGGATACATTTCGTGCCGCAGACCCTGTTCCTCTTGATGCAAGGCGGGTGCGTAAATCGCGGGCCTTCAATCGTCCAGGTCGGTTGGTGCTTGTCACCTTGCTGTTGCTGATCGCCTTTGTCGGATTTGTTGCGTTTCTGATTGGCGGGATCCAGCTTTTTCGGACTGAGGATGAATTCTGGGGTTGGCTAGGACTCGCTGGTTTGGGAACATTTGTCACGACTCGAATCTTGGTTTTCATCCTTGCTCGGTCACTGACATGTTCGCTTTGCCATGGCACGGTGATGCATGAAAAACGCTGCCGTAAACATGCGGATGCCTTCCGACTCTGGCCACTGACACATCGTGCTTCTGCGGTGGTGTCCTTGATTTTCACCTGGACTTTCCGCTGCATGTATTGTGGCACTCCCTTTCGGCTGAAAAAGTGATCGCTCGTGCAATGTTCCTGGCTGGACAAATTCTTGCTCCCTTGGCTTCCTGGGTTTATAAATAGTATTGGCTGACGCTTGATCTCGAGTGAGCGGCCCTTGTTTGACATGGATCTCCAGCATTTTCTCTACCTCGCCGCGACAGTCGTCTTTGCGGTGGCGTGCCGCACTTTTAACAATCGTTACATTCAGAAGCTCGGCTGGATAGCGCTTCTGGGCGCGTCCTACATGGGTGGCTACTTCCTCACTGGTAGCCATATGGCAGGCATCTTTGGCATCGCTCTTTGGTTCATGCTGCCGTGGCTGGAGATCGTTGGTCGGGTGCGTCAATTGCGGTTTCCGATTCGCAGTGAGGTTAAACACCGCTTTCCTCCTTCACGGGAGATTTTCCCTGATTTGGATGCCTTGAGCACTGAAACCGAGGAAGCGGGTTTTCAAGAGGCCGGGGACACAGGCTGGAAATGGAGCGAGACCGATCACTTCATGCGCCTCTTTTATCATTCTGAACTGCGCACACAGGCCTCCATCGCTCTCGCTCAACAGGGTGAATTTGGTTTTTCCTACGTCACACTCACCTCACGCACCGCCTCCGGGGTCAATTACACCACAACCAATTACCCCTTCGCGCCCACGATGCAGTTCTCCCCTGGGCAGCATGTGAATCGGCACACGCATGCAGACTCAATGGCGGATTTGGTAGCCTCACACCAGCAGTTCATGGCCAAGCAAGGAATCACCCAGGCGGACTTGGCTCAACTCGATACGGAGGAACTGCCCGCCTACATCGAAAAGGACATGAGTGCCCAGATCGATCACAACATCACCATTGGTGTCATCGAGCCGGCGGGTGAGGGCGAGTTTCGGTATTCCTGGCGCGGCTGTTTTTACCTTTGGTTCCAGGTCGTGAAAGACATGATCCGCGTGTGAGGGACCTGGTGAGGTTCAAGGACTATGAGTCTTCTTGACTCGAGTGTTCATCGATTCTCCCAGATGAATCTTGGCAGACGTCGCTGCTCTGTGCTACCGCGCTGGATGCCTCGTATCGACCAACGTGCTCACGATCAGCTTCGCCCAGTTGACTATATTCTCGACATCGCGCCCCACGCCACAGCGTCGGTACTCATCGCGTTTGGAAACACCCGCGTCATCTGCGCCGCCACGATTCAAGATGAAGTCCCGCGCTGGATGAAAATCCAAGGTGTATCCGGAGGCTGGCTCACGGCTGAGTATTCCATGCTCCCATATTCCACCCTCGATCGCAAAGAGCGAGACAGCTCAAAGGGGCGCCCTGATGGTCGCAGCATCGAAATCCAGAGGCTTATCGGTCGGAGTTTGCGTGCCGTTGTGGATCTGAAGAAAATGGGCCAAAAAACACTGTCTTTGGATTGCGATGTTCTCCAAGCCGACGGTGGCACCCGCACCGCCTCCATCACGGGCGCTTGCATCGCTACCGCCATCGCCTTCAATCGTTTACTCGAAAAAGGGAAACTCACACAACAGCCGCTCACCAAAAAAGTCGCTGCCATCAGTGCCGGTATCCTCAAAGGCGAAACCCTCCTCGACCTGTGTTATGTGGAAGACCGCGATGCAGACGTGGATTGCAACCTTGTCCTGACGGAGACGGGTGACTTTGTCGAAATCCAGGGCAGTGGCGAAGAGGCTACCTTTAGCCAAGCCCAATTGGATTCCATGCTCGTTGTCGGCAGAAAGGGCATCTCAGAATTGTGTGCCCTGCAGCAGCAGGCCATTGAAAGCGCGATGAAACCAGCACAGCCCCAGGATCTTCAAAAGCTGGCCGCTTTTTTTGGCAAACGCTAAATGCCACTCACCCCTCTGCGTTTAAGCGCAAGAGGAAAACAAAAAAGCGCCGCTCGATTGCTCGAGCGGCGCTTTTTGATGAAATGAGTCCAATCGACTATTCGACCTTCATGACACCGTTCATGATCGCGCCATGTCCTGGGAAAGTGCAGAGGTAAGGGTAATCGCCTGCGGCGGGAGCCTTGAATTCGATCGTTTCCGTGGTGTTTGGCTGAAGCAGCTTGGTGTGGAACAGAATGTCTGGGGAGTCAGGGATGAATCCTTTGGCCATGCCGTCCGGCGCTGTCGCCATTTGCATGGCGAGCCCCATCAATTTGTCCTTGGAGCCTGCGACACCGATCACGACGTTGTGGGGTTGGGGAACTGCTGGGTGAGTGTTATTGAAGGTCAGTTTGACCGTTTGACCCGCCTTCACTTTAAATTCCTTGACGTCGTAGGCCAGGGGATTGGCCGTGTCTGGCTTGAGGGTGATTTCGAGGGGAGCCACTGCCCCCGGGGCAGGCTCTGCTGCCACACTTGCAACAGCTGCAGCAGGGGTTGCCGCAGGCGCTTCGACTTCTTTGTTCCAGCCGGAGGTTTCTGCCTTTGTCCCGTAAAGAAGAACAAGCGCCCAGAAAAGGGCAAACCCGCCAACAACGACGGCGAAAATGATATTCAGGAACTTCCAGATGGATCCGGAATCGTCAGAGGAGGTGTGTGGATGGGCAGACATGGCTTTTTACGGGCTTGGAAGCAAGCACAGGAAGTTCCGAAAGCAACACCCAAGCGGTCCACTGCTTGCAACGCGAGAGTGCAGCGCCACGTTTTATCCACATGAGCGATCGCCAACCCAAATTCACCAACGCCCTCAGCCGCGAAAAATCGCCCTACCTGCTTCAGCACGCCCACAATCCCGTGAATTGGCTGCCCTGGGGAGACGAGGCCATTGCAAAGGCCAAGGCGGAACAAAAACCCATCTTCCTCTCCAGCGGTTATTCCACCTGCCACTGGTGCCATGTGATGGAGCGTGAATCCTTCGAAAACGAGGAAGTCGCGGCCTACATCAATGAAAATTTCATTCCTGTGAAGGTGGATCGTGAGGAGCGCCCCGATGTGGACCTCACCTACATGACCTATGTCCAGGCTGCCAGCGGCGGTGGTGGGTGGCCGATGTCGGTTTTCCTCACGCCCGATCTGAAGCCTTTTTTTGGTGGCACCTATTTTCCGCCCGAAAACACTCAGGGACGCATCGGCTTTAAAAACCTCCTTCGTGAACTTAGCAAAGCTTGGCATGAGGATCGAGAAAAGCTGCTGCAAAGCTCCGCACGCTCCATCGCAAAACTCCAGGAGTTTTTGGACGGTGAAAATCAGGGTGCAGCTGTTCAGACAGGGGTGATGCTACAAAAAGCCTATGATGACCTGGCCAGCAGCTATGACTATCACGAAGCAGGTTTCAGCGGAGCTCCCAAATTTCCAAGGTCGAGCTCGATCAATTTGCTTCTAAGAATTCATCAAGCCTGGGCAAAAGATCCCGCCAAAAAAAGCGAGTCAGACTGGGCTCTCGAGATGACTTTCAAAACGCTCAAAGCCATGGCCAATGGTGGTATTTGGGACCAGGTGGGCGGTGGCATGCATCGTTATGCCGTGGATGCGTATTGGCACATCCCTCACTACGAGAAGATGCTTTATGATCAGGGTCAGCTACTCTGGGCTTATGCTGAGGGCTTCCAAGTCACCCAGTCCCCTTTTTTGGCCAAAATCATTCGAGATTTTGTCACTTATGTGAAGCGTGATTTGCGTGATGACCAAGGTGGATTCTACTCCGCTGAAGATGCCGACAGCACTGTTCAAGGGGAAGAAGGACACAAAAAAGAAGGTGCTTTTTATGTCTGGAAAGCCGCAGAAATCGATGAGCTGTTAGGCAAGGAAGAAGGCAGCATTTTCAGGTATGCTTTTGGCGTGCGTCGCGATGGCAACGCGCGTCCCGAAAGTGATCCTCACGGCGAACTGACCGGAGTGAACACCCTTTTTCGCGCTTTCAGCATCAAAAAGACCGCTGAATTCTTCAAAAAGAGCCCTGAAGAAGTCCAGGACATTCAGACGCGTGGACTCACCCTGTTGTTTGAGGCTCGATGCAAACGGCCTCGACCTCATCGCGACGACAAGGTCATCACTGCTTGGAATGGTCTCATGATCTCTGGTCTAGCGAGGGCAGGAGCTGCGCTGGGGGAGGATGATTTCATTTCTTTGGGCGAAAAAGCAGCGAATTTCATCCACGAGCATCTCTGTGACCAGCCTGGACAGGGATTGCACCGGAGTTGGCGGCAAGGTCAGAAAGGACCCAAGGCGTTTGCCTCTGATTACGCCTGCTTGATTCACGGGCTGCTGGACCTTTATCAGGCTGGATTTGAGGTCCGTTGGTTACAATGGGCATCTCAGCTTCAGGAGGAAATGGACCTACTTTTTTTGGATCGCGAAAAAGGCGGTTACTACAGCGTCCACACGGACATGGCTCACTCCGTCCTGCGCATCAAAGAAGATTATGACGGAGCTGAACCGTCACCCAATTCTCTTGCAGCCTACAACCTCGCCAGAATGTCTAAAATGCTCGACCGAGAGGAATATGACAAAAGGGCGCGAACGATTGTCGAACTTTTTGGCCAAACACTGCAATCCAGCCCAACAGCGGTCCCCATTCTGGCCCTAGCAGCAGATTTTTTAGAGCACGGCACACAGCAAATTGTGCTCATGGGGGACAAATTGAAAGATGACTTCAAACGTTTTAGAAAAATTTCTCAAACTAAATTTCTCCCGAATTGCGTCCTTTTGTATCAATCCAGCACGGAAGTAAAGGATTGGTTAGCCGGGCAAAATTTAGCTTTAGCCTCCATGGAGGACAAAGATGGATTGCCGACCGCCTATGTGTGCAAAAACTTTTCCTGCCAAGCCCCCACCACGCTTGAAGCCGAGTTCGCTCGTTTGGTCGATGAGTTATAATCAAAATCTAAAACTTGAGTGCTGGGAAAGTTGAGCTTATGAAATTCCATAATATTTCAACATGTCGTAACCCGTTGGAGTGACAAAAACTTCGTTTGAAACCACCTCAATCTCACCGAGTTGTAAAATATTCAGACATAAACTGAAACGTAGAAACCCAAACTGAGTATTAGATAGTATGCGCGTCGTTATTTTGCGACTTCTCACATTCAAAGCCGAAAACGTTGTTCCCGAAATCTATTGGGGACTGGGGGCTATTTATGTGCTGTCGTTGCTTGTTTGTTATTCGAGCATATTAAAAAGTCAAAAATCATCCTTCGCTTGCGTGGCATGGATTTTGCTAGTAACTTGTATTCCAGTTATCGGTATCTTGCTTTACAGTTTTTGGTCTCTGATCTCCGCTGACTACACCTCTCTTCGCCAACTTGGTGTTCTAAATTTCAAAAAATCGACTCTTGATAAGCATGGTCGCAAAACAATTTAACAAATAAACCCAAATAATTACCATGCGGATCCCGACGCAACTAGGTAACATCACTCTAAAAAGTGACAAACCGCACACATTTATTGCCTGCGCACTTCTCAGCATTGTCTCGCTGAGCGCTAATTCGCAGGAACCTGTTCTCGACTTGCCAGTCCAGACAGATCATGTCTCTGGCTATTTCCCAACGGTTGCCGATGATATTTTGCTCCGCGGTCCCAATAACAATCGATTTTTGGGTATCAATTTGGATTCAAATTCGGGTGAGGGTTCAGACCTAGCCAGCATGACGGCCACTGGCATCTATCCATACGAGGATGCAGAGCCGAATTTCTACCGTAGAAATCAAGATTTCTTCAAGCCGCTTGATCACGCTTTCGGGTTTTTCACGGCTCATGATGCGCTCATTTTAGAGCGCAGTCAGCGGTTCCAGCAGACTTCTCTTACTCTGGATGCCACTCCGGGTATCTTCACTCGTCAATTCAATCCTGATTTGGCGATGATCAAAGCGGGTCCCTTCTTTTTTGATCTTCTTTGGGTGGGGGCTGGTGTGCTTTTCTCCGATTACAACGGTGATCAAGCTGCTTTTGTTGACGACGACGATGATGGTTGGGCAGGTTATATCGACTTGTCTGCCCGCGCATTGTTCCGACTCACGGACACTATTTACCTCTCCGCCGCAGCTAACTTGATTTATCTGCCTTTCGAAAATGAATTGGCGATGCGTTTCGGCAATGGTCGCAATCCCGCTATTTTCTCACGTCTTAACATTGCGGATGTCGTGGGTCCTTGGGAACTCCAGTTCTACAACGAATTCAAAGGATTCGTGGGATTGGATTTCTTTGCTGATGCCGATGCTCCCGCTTATGATCGGTCGGGACGCTACTTCTTCGGCTTTCAAGAAGACAGCTCCAACTCCTTCTTGAATGATCGCCAAGCGTTCTTTGTAAACAAAGTGGGTTTCTGGGCCTCGCGTTTGGTTTTCGACCAGCAGTGGCAATTTGGAATCAACGTGAGCCGCAGTGATTTCTGGCGTTCCTTTGATTTCGAAAATCATTCCAAACGTGATCAAATCAGCACATGGCTGGGATACGAGGGTTCAGTCATTCCTTTTGCCCCACGTTTTTATTATGATCTGCTCTCCTATGATGGCTACAATAGCCTCTACCACCGGTTGGGGGTCGAACTCACGGGCCGCCTGACTGAAAACGTTCACTGGCGTGGAATGGCGGGTTATGCGATGACAACCGGAGTCACGAACGAAAACAATCGTTTCATCTGGAGTTTTGCGCTCGATCATTCGATCACACAAAACACACGTCACTGGCTCGAGTTAGGTGAAAACTTCTTCGACAACGAAAACGTGGCTGAAACTCTGACTTCACGGTACATCCGCTACACACTGGAGCAGAGATTCCACAGAACGTTCTATGCGAACGCCTTTGCTCAATTCGCCGATGGTGAAACTTCCAGCGCCAACCTTCAAATCCGCGATCGATTTGGTGCAGGGGTGATGTTGAACTATCAACCTCTTGATTTCACTCAGATTCGCGGAACCGCTTACTACGAAAAAGCAGATCAGGGCACAACGACGGATGATTCCAATCGTTGGCTGTATAAAGTGGAGATTATTCAACAACTCGGATACCGTCTCACTGGCAATCTCTTCTACCAATATGAAGAGAACGACCGAGCCAGAAGAGGTTATACAGAACACCTCATGGGTGTCTCCGTTCGCCGCTTTTTCTAATCTCCAAACTTGAAAGTATCACAACAGAACAAAACATAATTAAGGTGTTATGAAAAACAAAATGCCCATGAATTCGGCTAAGATCAATGTGTCTCCTTGGCTGCTATCTATCGCCACTCTCTGCATCGCGCAGACGGGTATTCTTGCAGGTGACCCCAAAGCCCCTCTTGAGCCTGTTCCAGCACCTCTGCAGACGAACAAAGATGCTCCAGCAGATTTCCACAAATATTTCGGTCAACGCCTGAATAGCTGGAGAGATCGTGAGCGTCAAATCGCTAAGTTGGATCTCGACGGTGACATGAACTATGATGGCGTCATTAGCAACACCGACCCAGCTGACGGTGGCGCATTCGAAGCAACACCTCCAGGACTGGTCCTCGGAACCGGAGAGTTGACGCGGATCGTGCTTCGTCTCCTCCCTTACCGTGTTGACTTCGATGGTGAAGTTGTCGTGACTCTCGAAGTCGAAGGCATCAACAGAGCTCACCGCACAGGAGAATTTGGTTCTTTCGATGAAGAACTCGCCTCCATGGGGCATATCCGCGTGTGGAAAGACAACAGCCGCAAAGAACTGGTTTTGGATTCTCGCGATCCTGCCAAGCGCGTTTGTGAGTTCACAACTCAGTATAAAACCTACCCCTACAATCTGCCAATCGCAGTGCCTCGTTTCTTCTATGTGGAGGGCGTGAAGCCTTCCCCGCAGTATCTGGGAGACATTCGTTTGTTGGTGACGGTTTCTCATCGTTCCCTTAATGGCGAAGTCGCCTATGTGGATACAACATCAGGCAAAACTTCTGCCAAAGGTGTCGAGCAACCTCCACAACCTAAAGAAGGTATCATCAAATCTTTCAGAACTAGCTTTGATCACATTCTCTTCACTGTCCAGGGCGCTCCTGTTCAGAAAGAATTCATCAATGGCAACGTTGAAGGTGTTTGGATCAGCCCAAAATCTGGAAAGTAAACGTCCGCTCAAGTTGCCCAAATAAATCTTTCTGGATTCAACGGTGTGTTCCTAAAAATAGGGATACTGTGTTGGATCCAGAATTTTTTTTCAAGTTAGGCTCCCGTGTTTCCAGTGCTCATTCAACATGTTGAAATTCATCTCCACGATCTCTCTCTCTCTTTTGCTTTTCTCTTGCTCGAGCCAGCAAAATGAACCAACGACATTGCCAGTAGTTCGAGGCGGGCCTGAACCCAAAATCGCAGCACCTGCGGTGCATGACAATTCGTTCAAGGTCGGAGATACCCTGGAGTTGTTTGTCAAAGAAGATGCGACGCTGAATGGCAGTTATTTAGTTCGTGAAGGCGGTTACATTGTGATCCCTCGCGCAGGTCGTATTTCTGTTGCTGGTCAAACACGTGCGACTGCGGAGGCTGCAGTCCAAGAAATCCTCCAGAAAACGCAGTTAACAGCCGCAACTGTTATTGTTGAGCGCACGCCTCAGGCAGGCGACGCGACAGGCTTTCAGCAGCTGCAATCGATGCCCAAAATTCTGATTTATGTCACAGGGCGGGTGACACGTTCTGGCGGTCACATGATTCCGATTGTGAATGGTCGTCGTGTGGGCGTGTATGAAGCCCTGCTGATCACGGGTGGGTTGGCTCGCTTTGCGCAACCTCAAAAAGTGGAGGTTTTGAGAAACGACAATACAGGGAAACGTCATCGTGCTGTGATTGATCTCAAGCCCATCATGGAAGGCAAGGCTGAAGATCCGCCGATTGAGGAAGGGGACATCATTCATGTTCCTGAACGTGTTTTTGGCTTCTAATAAAGAGGCTGGAGTTTAAGAACAGTCACAGGAAGTGGTTTGACGATCATTTTGATCCCGTGCTGATTGAGGTTCTACCCAATATGAGTTCAAATTTA
>JAIXVB010000659.1 GCA_027483245.1 Verrucomicrobiaceae bacterium
AACGCAGACGTTGCTCTGGAAGTGCTGGATCAACATCCCGAGACACCGCTGAGGCGCACTGACTTTGCCGCGATCCAATGCAACTGGGAGCCCAAATCCGAGAATCTGCGCGCCATTGCCAAACAGCTCAATCTCGGGCTCGATAGCCTCGTTTTCGTCGATGACAACCCGGCTGAATGTGAGGAAGTGCGTGCTGCACTGCCCGAGGTTACGGTGATCGAAATGAGCGGCGATGCGGCTTATTTCCCGAGCTTGATTGAAGAGCTGCATCTCTTTACACCGCTGGATTTTACCGCGGAAGATGCGGCTCGCTCGCAGTCCTATGTTTCTCAACAGGCGCTGACTCAAGCCAGTGGCGATCCTGGGAATCTCGAGGCGTATTTGGAGAGTCTGAAGATGGAGGCGATCATACGCCCCGCAGGTCCGGGCGACCTGCCACGCATTGAGCAGCTATTCCGCAAAACCAATCAATTCAATTTAACAGGCCGCAGCTATGAGCAGGCTCAGTTGGAGGCCCTGATGAACTCTTCAGAGGCCATCGTGCTCGCTGCTTGGTTGCGCGATCATCATGCCAATCATGGCCTCGTCTCCACCTTGGTCGCTCGTGTGGAGGGCCGCTGTCTGATTCTGGACAACTGGGTGATGAGCTGCCGTGTTTTTACCCGCACGCTTGAACAGTGTCTTTTTGCGGTGCTCCTGGAAATCGCCAAGTCTCAAGGGTGCGACACGATGCGTGCGGAATTCATCGCCACGGCCAAGAACAGTTATGTGCAACCTTTGTTCGGCAAGCTCGGCTTCACGCCTCTGAGTGAGACGAGTTTTGAACTGAATTTGGCGACGGTGGAGCTGCCGCAGTCTTGTATCCAACGCGTGGAGAGCTTCTAAACTGCCACCATGCCTGCGCATTATTCCAAAGCTGACCTCATCGCTGCCTTGCGGGCTCTGGGGCTGCGCGCGGGACAGTTGGTTTTTTGTCACAGCAACATTGGACTGTTCGGCATTCCGGCAGAGGGCAATAGCCGTGAGGTGGCTGACCGAATCGTGCTGGAGGCCTTTCAAGAGGTGCTGGGGCCTGAGGGCACGCTTTGTGTGCCGACCTTCACCTATTCCTTTTGCAAAGCGGAGGTCTATGACCCGGATGCGACGCCCTCGACCTGTGGTCGCTGGAGTGAAATCGTGCGCACCCTGCCAGGGGCACGGCGCAGTTTGGATCCCATCTTTTCGGTGGCGGCCATCGGCCCTTTGGCGGAATCTTTGACGCGAGATATCTCGGAGGAATGCTTCGGCCCCGGCAGCTTTTGGGAGCGGTTTTTGGAAGCGGATGGCTTCATCTGCAATCTGAACTTTTATGTCCCCCTGACTGGCTTTCATTACCTGGAAAAAAGGGCTGGGGCCAAGTATCGGTTCGACAAACGTTTCAGAGGCACCTTTTCGATTCAGGGACAGACACGGCCGGGTTCTGCCATCTTCTTTTGCCAGGATAAAAACAACCCCGACACGCAGGTCAGCTTACATGCCTTTGACGAACGGCTCTTGGCCACGGGAGCCGCTTCCAAAATCGAAGTCGGGCGCGGTTACATCACAGGCATCTACATGCGTGAGTTGCAGCGGCAAATTGAGCGGACACTGAGTGAGGAACCTTACTTTTTGATCGAGGCTGGACGCAAAGGACTGACGCCCGTTTTGGATCAGCCGAAGCAGGTGTTTGAGATCGCTCTGCCTGAAACCGCTTCCATGGTTGAAAGCGCGCAATCGCTTTGGACTCTGCCGCGAGAGCCGCTTTCGGATGGTTTTGCGGTCGCTCTGAATGCCCTGTCAGCCCAGCTGCCCATGACGATGCATGCCTATCCCACCGGCCTACGAGTGGGAACTGCGCTGGTGCCAGAGCGCTGGACCTGTCATGAGGCACGATTGGAGACTTTGGATGGGCAGGTGATTTTCAGTCGGGAGTCTCATCTGCTGCATGTGGCGGCTTACTCGCAGCCCTTTGAAGGCGTGGTTTCCAGAGAAGTGCTTTTTCAACATCTGCACGTTCACCCTGATCTGCCGACAGCGATTCCAGCCGTCTCCCTAGCCGATCAACCCGACTGGGCACTCTGTTGTTCACAGCTTCAACGCGATGACCTTTCGGAAGCCGAGTATCGGGTGGTGATTCGCAGCGAATTTAGCTTTGGTCATTTGCGAGTCGGAGAGGTGCTAATCCAAGGCGAGCGCGAGGATTGTTTTGTTCTGTGCACGCATCTAGATCCCTCAGCTCAAGTGGCGAATGGATTGAGCGGTGTGATCGCGGGGATTGAGGTCATGCGCGTGCTGAGTCGGCGGCAGAATCGCTACTCCTATCGGTTGGTGATTTTGCCACAGGGGCTCGGCGCTGCCTGCTGGCTGGCGGACCATGAATCGGTGATTCCACAGATCATAGGTGGCCTAGCCTTGGATGGATTGAGTTTGTCGAAACCGCTGGTTTTGCAAACCTCCGCCCTGGGCGATTCAACGGTGGATCGCTGTTTGAGGCAAGCTTTTCAGACGCATGTCCCCGAGGCAAGTGTTGTGACTGTGGGAACTGCGACGAAGGGTGATGAGGTCCTTTTTAATGGAGCCGAGGTGAGGGTGCCGATGTTGTCGTTGTCTCGGTTTCTGCCATCTCCGAAGGCGGCGAGCCCTTATCCTGAATACCTTTCCAGTGCAGACACTTTGGCGCTAGTCTCCTGGCCCCATCTTGAAGAGTCTGTGCAGGTCATCTTGCGCCTGATGGAGGCGCTGGAGTCAGCTTAAAAAAGCAGAAGCTCTCAGTTCCACCAGTGGAACCACTGATTCATCCAGCCGACGACGGCGGCGAAGGTGGCGACGACGAGTCCAAGCTCGAGAAGAAGCGCGAACTGGCGACGACGTGCAGCTTTTTGCAGGTGCAGGGGCACACGGGTTGGGGTGCGTTTGGCTGAGCGTAGAGGGCGGATGGCTGGCAGCACGTCCTTGGTGGCCAATCGATGACGTCGCATGGCCTCCGGGGCGGCTGCAATGGTGCACTCCAAGGTATAAATTTCCTCTTCCAGCTCACGAGAGCGGCTTTTGAGCTGCTTCAACTTCGCTGGGCGCACGGGTGTCTTGGCAAGATCCTGAGCGGACTTTGGACGGCGGGCAGTGACGCGTTTGTTCATGGC
>JAIXVB010000035.1 GCA_027483245.1 Verrucomicrobiaceae bacterium
GCCAGCGACGACAGTGATGAAAACCCCTTCGACTTCGCCATCCAGGGAACGGGCTTGGCTGCAGAGATCGACATCAGCTATTTGGTGCAAAGCATCGCCAGTGGTGACACGACTCCCACTACCGGTAAAGGAACCGATTTCGGAGCCGTGGCGTTGAGCAGCACAAGTGGAAACCGTGCCTTCGATGTCTATGCGCTGCTGGGCCTGAATGCGGGGCAGTTGGAGGTCGGCCCCATCACGATCACCGGGGCTCACGCGACGGACTTTGTCGTGACGAGTGCCAATAGTAGTTTTCTCACGGGCGGCGGTTTGTTAGCCCCGGGAGAAAATGATTCCTTCGCCATTCGATTCACTCCCAGCGGTGTCGGGTTGCGCACGGCCACGGTGGTGGTGCCAAACAATGACCCCGATGAAAGCCCCTACACCTTTGCCATCCAAGGCATGGGCATGGTCGGAGCCCCAACCGTGGCGAATGTCACCCCCACCATCGGCAGCACCGCAGGCGGCACGAACGTCACGATCACCGGCACCAACTTCACGGGAGCCACTGCGGTGACTTTTAATGGCGCGGCTGCGACGAGCGTGGACGTCGTCGATGACACCACAATCACGGCCGTGACGCCTGCTGGAACTGCAGGCAGCGCCAGCGTGCTCGTCACCACACCCAGCGGCTCGAATGCGGCGAATTCGGCCTTCACGTATGTCACGCCGGTCGCCATCACCTCACTCAACAGGCTGACGAATGAACTGACGAGTGCAGCCAGTGTGAACTGGACGCTAACCTTTGCCAGTCCGGTTACCGGGCTGAATAGCAGCCACTTTTTCCTCAGCGGTCCGGGAGCCACTGGGACGACGATCGGGACGCCCACGTCTGCCGATGCAGGCCGGAACTGGACGATACCTGTCACGACGGGAGTGGATGGCGTGCTCACCTTGAATCTCACGAATGCGACGGGCCTGGCCCCGATCTCCACGTCGCTGCCCTATGCAGGACAGTCCTACAATGTGGACAAAACAGGGCCGAGTGTGACGATCAGCGCGCCCACGCTCGCCACGGTCACGGCCTACTCATCGAGCATCTCCACATGGACCGTGGACTTGAGTGATCCGAACTACCTTTCAACGGGTCCTCAGAGCAAGCTGACCCTTGTCACCACTGGCACCGCCAGCGCCACGGTCTTTAATTTAACCATTTCTTCAGGCACCACCTCGGGTCAGGTCATTTATGGTTTGGGCAATTTCAGGGGCGCAGGCACGATCCGCCTCAGCCTTGCTCTGGGCACGGGGACAGATTTGTTGGGCAACCAGAGCACTGCCATTCAAAGCGATCCGATCACAGTGCTCGCGCAGCCCCAGCCTACCTTGACCACCATCATCCCAGCGGGCGGTAGCACCGCGGGCGGCACGCTTGTCACTCTGACGGGCACGAACTTCCAAGATGCCACAAGTGTGACCTTTGGCGGAGTGGCGGCGACCTCGGTCACAGTGACGAATGCTACGTCTCTGACCTGTGTGACACCGCCGGGCGTGGCGGGCACCACGAGTGTCGTCGTCACCAACACATCGAGTTCCAATGAGGCCAACACGCTCTTCACCTACATCGAGCCTGGGCTGCACCGCAATTACACGCCAAACAGCCTGCCGAATCTCAGCAGCAATGTCCGTCATCTGTTTGTCGATGTGGACAATGATCGTGACCTGGACCTGCTCTACCAAACGAGCAACACCAGCGGAGTGGGTATCAATCTGGCGTTCAATGATGGCACGGGTAACTTCAGCTCGGTGACAGCAGCGACCCCGAATGGTGATGGTACTGCCAGTCTGCTCGGCACGCCTTTAGCCAGCTTGGCGATCGGTCAGGTGAACGGCACCAACTACATGGTGCTCGTGGACTTTGATGCGGATGGCGACGACGACATTTATGAAGGCTTTCCCAGTGCCACCGGCCGGTTCTATGTGAATCCCGGCACCCTCAATGGTTCCTGGACCGTGCAGGCAGCACCGTTTCCCGCCCTCAGTTTCGTGCGGCGCATCCTTTTCTTGGACGCCTCGGGCGATGGTGCGGTGGACTGTCTGCTACAGGAGGGCTCGTCCAATGGGGTCGGCTTCAGCTTGCGCATCAATGATGGCACCGGCGGCTTTACCACCACACACACGGCCACCAACAACAGTCCAAGTTCAGGCCTCGCCACCTTTACCACAGGTCCTTTCAATGGACTGGCTTTTAGTCGGATGCAGCTCGGTGCTGACTTTCCCTTTTATTTTGTCATCGACATTGATCGCGATGGCGATGCCGACATTCTCGACTTCAGCACGACCCAGCGTTTGTTGCGCAATAACGGGGCAGGTTCATGGACTCAGCTCGCTTTCCCTCTGGCCTCCACCCCGGTCCGCCTCATCATGCATGACATGGATGGCGATGGTGACGTGGATGCTCTCGGACAAACGGTTTCCACCAACTTCCAAGGCATCTTTTATCAGGCCAACAATGGTGATGGCACCTTCGCGGCCGCCATTCAGGCCAATCCAGCGGGCGGCTTTTTCACCAGTGGTCCATTCCAGAGCCTTGGTTTCGCCTTAATCAGCCCCGGGGGCACCGGCACGGTGGATGTCGATGGAGATGGAGATCGTGATTTCATATCCTTCGGCACGCAGACCCAGGCTCGGAAACTCATTCTGGATGCTCCCTATCTTGTCAGCAGCAGTCCTGCGGACAACGACACGAACATCGGCGCCTCTTCGAACATTGAACTCACTTTCAATACCGCCGTCACTCGTCACAGCTTCGGCAGCATTCACTTGCGCAAATCATCGGATCAGAGCTTGGTCGAAACGTTTCCCGTCACCAGTCCGCGCGTGACCGGCAGTGGCACCACTTGGACGATTGATCCCACGAGTGAGCTGATCGGCAACACAGGCTACTACTTGATCATCGACCCCGGAAACTTCACGGCGGGCGGTGTCTCCTTTGCTGGATTCAGCAGCGAGGGCAGGCTGAATTTTTCGACGACTTTGCAAGCTCCTGCGGTCACTGATGTTACTCCCGCTACTGGCAGCACGGCAGGCGGCACGAATGTCACGATCACGGGCACGAACTTTACCGGAGCCACGGCTGTGACCTTGGGTGGCACAGCGGCTGTCAGTTTCACCGTGGTCAATGCCACCACCATTACCGCAGTGAC
>JAIXVB010000535.1 GCA_027483245.1 Verrucomicrobiaceae bacterium
GCGATGAGTGAGCTGATCCTGCTCAAAGAGCGCAACCGCCTCACCGACTACGCCGACAAGGCCATCGCCACCGGCAGTCGCGAATCGCTGCAAGCCCTGGTCGAAGCCATGATGGACCCTGACATGAAACACCTGGCCACCGCCGCCCAGGCCGAGTTCAAACGTGTTCGCTCAGCCTACGATGTCGGCATCAACATCGACCCCGGCTACACCTTGCCTGTCCAGGAGCTTTTCAAAGGCCAACCCATCTCGCGTGAAGTGGACCTCACTCCCGCACAACTTCACACCCTGCTGCAAGACCACAAGCAACCCTGGGAAGTGCGACTCCGCAGCGCCTACCTCTTGCGCAGCAGTTCAGACAAAGACACCACGGAGATCCTCCTCAAAGTCATTCAGGAAGACCCCATGCTCGATGTCGCCAAACAAGCTCAGATTAGCTTTGAAAATCGCGTCGGTCGCCGCTTCCGCCTCTTCGACATCCCTGCCCTTCTCGCTTGGTGGGAGGCCCAAGGCGCAGCCAAAGAACCCGTGGTGAAAATGATCGAGCCAAAGAAATAATACGCGTCACCCAACCTCGTGTGATCGCCGAAAAATAAGGCGACCCTTAACCCGAAATCAGCTGGCCACAGCACTCACGCAGTAGCCATCACCTCCCGTGAAGCGCGCTCACCGGACTCGACACCGCCATTCATGAAACCTGGTGAGGTCGCGCTGGTGTGCTCTCCGGCAAAGATCAATCGCCCATCCAACGCAGGTTTGGGTGACTCCTCATACATCCACGTGTACTGCCCGACGAATGGGCAACTGTAGCTGCCCCGGATCAGCGGCGCTTTGGGCCAATTCATCGCTCCTGCTTTGCCATCAAAGGCCGCCTTCAAGCCAGGGAACACGGCATTCAAATCATCGAGGTATCCGCCCATCATCGCCTCTGAATACGCCTCCCCGCGCTTGCCACCCAGCAGGTTGGTGATGATGCCACGCTCGCCCTTCTGACCGCGGCTTGTCTCCCACACGTTTTGAAAGGTCGGCACTTCTCCAAACACACTGCCATTGCTGGTGAAGGAACGCCCCGCCACGGGCTCGCGCCAGAGCCGGCTCGTGAAGCTGCGAAACACCTTCACATTGCTGCCATATCCCATTTCGCGAATGCAGCGTTTTTTGGTCGCCGTCAGCGGCAGATCAAAGATTCCACTCACCCCCCGCAGCACCGTGAAGGGCATCGCCAGCACCACTCGATCATAGCTCGCCGATTGAGTGCCCGAGGCGGAGCCAAACGTCAGCTTCACCTGCCCGTCACGATCCGCAATGCTCTCCAGCCGATGCCCGAGATGAAGGCTGATTTTTCCACGCAAACGATCCATCAAAGCCGTGGGCAAGCTGTCATTGCCGCCCTGAATGCGCCAAGCTTCATCACTGTCACCAAAAATCTCAAAGCCCTTCGACACATCCGGATTGATGAAATCAATCAAGTTCAAGCAGGACTGTTTTTGCGCCGTGGCACCCAGTTCTGGCTCATACGCCGCGATCAAAAGCTGAATCACCCACGGTTCAATGCCACGCCCGCGATCCTTCAGATAGGCAGCAAGGGAGATGCCATCCAGGGCACGCGCCTTGTCCGTGAAGTTGCCTTCTTCATCATAGAGTCCTTCAGCATCTGCCGCGATTTTGGCACCCAAGGGACGAAAGGCTTCAGGCACATCGTGGTCTGTGCGCAGTCGATCTTCGAGCCAAATGAAATCCAGTCCAGGCTCACCACGCCGCAGATTCTGCATCGGCACCCCAAGCTCTTTCGCCAACTGAATAAGATGAACGTGATTCGTATCCACCAGCTCAGCGCCCAGCTCCACAAACATGCCATCGTCATTGAAGTTGCGCTTGGTGAACATGCGTCCCCCGACGCGCTCGCTGCCCTCATAAAGGTGCACTTGATACCCCTGCTTCACCAGTCGCCACGCCGTCGTCAATCCAGCGATTCCAGCACCCACAATGGCCACAGGCACGTTTGGATTCAACTTCGGAGTCATGCAGGCGGGAAGTGCCATGGAAGCTCCCGCCATCGCCGCCCGTTTGATGAACTGTCGTCTGCTCTGCCCCTCCGGCAAACTCTGCCGCAGCGTTTTCATGACTTGGCGAAACAAGGGCGTGCGTCCGTTCATCATGGCCGCATGCTATGACCTCCCCCTCCGCTGACAAGCCTAAAGCTCGAAAGTTTATGTTCCGAAGCGCAAGAGGAGACACCGTGAAAAACGAATGCTTCCACACGATCGAACCCACTCGCGACCTTTCATTTCAACGTCTGTAAATAGGCCACCAGATCCACCAGACCTTGTGGACCAATCGCCGAAGCGAGCCCCGGCGGCATGAGCGAGTCCTTCATTTCGTCCTTCTTGACGATGCTTGACTTCTTGACCGCCATCGATGCTCCCCCATTGATTCGCAGCGTCAGTTCATCTCCGGTTTCGCTGATGAGATACCCCATCGCCGTTTGGCCTTCTTTGGTGGTCACACTCCAACCGCCATAGCTGTGCTCAACAGCCGCGCTGGGATAGAGAATGGCCGTGAAGAGTCCGTCTTTGCTGAGTTTGTTGCCGATTTGAGAAAGGTCAGGACCGAAGTTGATGAATTGGCCTTTGACCTGATGGCAGGCGACACATCCCGCCTGCATGAACATGGCTTGCCCTTTCGTCGCATCGCCCGTGAGCTTCATGAGGTCAGCCAATGGTGGGAATTTCTCGGCACCGAGCGCAGCAGGCAGGGGAAGCTCGTTGGCAGCTTGATTTCGCAGTCCAGCATCCGTGCTGCGACTGAGGGCGAGCGAGGCTGTGGTCTTGACCGAATCGGGCAGTTTTTTCTCGCTGTTCCAACGCAAAAGCACCCGTCCGCCTTCGCTGCTGAGCGCCAGTGCCTCAACGATGCCACGGCGCACATCATCACGCTTCTCCGGCCAGAAGGCCTGATTCAAAACCGCCACGCTCGGCCGATCACTGACCTTGCCCAGTGCAGCGACAAGTTTCTTGGCCGAAGCAGCATCCGCCTTCGTGAGAAACGCCGATGTCTTGCCAACATTCGCCGCAAGAAGGCGTGCCGCTGTGATGGACTCACTCGCTTCAGGATGCGCGGTGATGTAATCCACGAGTTCCTGCTCAAACCCCGTCAAATTGAGCCTCTGCACGAGGTCGATGAACTCCGGTTTGCCAATGACCGGCTTCAGCAACGCATCCAGCCTCGCCTTGGCCTCGGGATTCGACGCGATGGTATTGCGATCGAGCAACGCAGTGGAAGCGAGAGCCGTTTCGGCATCGGCTTTGAGGAAGATGGTCAAAGCGGCTTTGCTTACTTCGGCGGGGTGTTTGTAGGAGAGGAGTTGGAGGGCGCGGAGTGTGGGCAAAGAAGGTCCCATCCACTCCTTGGCCGCGTCATCAAAATCAGGTCTAGCCATCCCGGCCAGCATCTCGACCGCTTCTTTGCTGCGACTGCGGCGGACAACCTGCCACAGCGCATCAATTCGATCCTTGGAATAGCTCTGTAGGTTGTTCAGAGCAGAGATTCGTTCATGCCAATTCAAATCTGCGCTGCTGCCCAAGGCTTCGATGGCCCAACGATCATCGAGTTTGGCACTCAAGACCAATTTTGCCCATAACTCGGCTCCTGGCAGTCCTGATAGCCCCCTCAATGCAATCGCCGCTTCCCGGCGCACGGCGGGTGATGTGTCAGTGACAACCTTCGCGATCACTTCACGCAGCCTCTCCGGCTGCTTTTGCTGCCAGAGCTGGCGGGCGGCACGGAGGGCGGTGATGCGGATGTTCGGATCGTTGTCGGTGAAGGCGGAGGTCAGGAGACGCTCGAAAGCTCCAGAGGGCTGGAGCACTCCAGGACGCTTCGCGCCTTCGAGGGCGTCCGAGCTTCGCGGCAGCGTTTTGGAGTGCGCCGGCCCTCCGGCGCTTTCGTCGGCTGACAGACTCGCGAGCAACCACAACGCTCTCGTTCGAAGCTGTGGGCTCGATTGAGGATCATCAAAAACCTTCTTCAACACAGGAGAATTGTCTTCGCCGAGCTGTTTGAACGTCTTGAAGGCGAAATGAGCCAAGAAGCGACGCGATTCATTCGGCGACTTCAGCCATTCAACAGCCTCGTCGGCCGTTTCGATCATCTTGAAACTTGGAACCTGATACTTCTCCGCCGTTTTCGTGGTCACTCGGAACAATCTCCCACGTGTCACATCGCCCATGCCATGCCCACCGACACCGGGGTCATACCAGTCGGCCACGATCAAAGAGCCATCAGGGGCAACGGCGACATCGCTAGGTCTGAACCAGCGGTTCTTTGTGCCTTCGAGCAAGTTGACGATCTCAGCTTTGTAACCTGCACCGTCGGGCTTCATCACATAGGCTCGAACGACGTTGGGGCCTGCATCGCAATGAATCGGCTGACCTTGAAAGATTTTGGGCAAAAGGTCACCTTCATACACCTGCATGCCCGTTGGCGAACCTGCGCCTGTGATGAGCACGTTGGGCACGACGCCAGGGTCGTTTTGATGCCAGTGACGCTGCGGAATCTCACTCTCCCAACCGATGCGCGGGATCTGCCAGCCTTCACCGGTCATCTCATCGGAATAACCATAGTTGCCGAACTCCATGACGTAGTTGATGCGCACGGCTTTGTTGCCGTCGTCATCGTTATCGCTCTGCCACATCGTGCCAAAGCTATCGACAGCGACCTCCCAGTTGTTGCGGAAGTTCCAGGCGAGCACCTCGACCTGGCTGCCATCCAGCTCGCAGCGGAAGACCATGCCCTGCTGGTAGGGGCGATTGTTTTGGTTGGTGCATTTGACGCCGTGGATGTCGGTGATGAGCTCGCCGTTTTTGTCGCAGAGTTGTTTGCCCGCGTTGCCAAAATTGAAGTAGAGACGGCCATCGGGACCGAAATGGAACGCGTGAATGCCGTGGTCGTGCTGAGCACCGCCGATCTTGGTGAACATCAGCTCTTTGCGGTCCGCTTTGCCATCACCGTTGTCGTCGATGAGCCAGAAAACATCGTCGCCCGCAGAGATGAGCGCTTTGTTGCCGAGGACACAAATGCCGTGCGCGCTGTCCACATCACGCCCCTGATGGAAGACGGTGGATTTGTCAGCCTTGGCATCACCATCGGTGTCTTCGAGGATGAGGATGCGGTCGCCCTCGGCACGCTCGCCGTTGTGCTTGCGGTAATTGACGACCTCACAGACCCAGACACGGCCACGGTGATCGATGTCGATGCTGGAAGGTGAAAGCAGCATCGGCTCGCTGGCGAAAAGCTGAACCTTCAGTTCGGGATGCACCTCGAGCTGCTCGGTGGACTCAGCGGGCTCGTGTGAAACGCCACCGGCCGCACTGGCAGCGAGGGGGCCTGGATTTTCCGAATAAACGCGGAACTCAACACTGGTCTCGCCCCCCTGCTTCGTGCCGCCTTCATCGAGAGCGCCACGTGCTTTGAAGCGCTGAGTTCCCTCTGGCAGGTTAAAAGCGATGACGCTGTTGGCGTGGGTTCCGATGCCGTATTCGATGTCTTTGCCCGCGCTGCGGAGGGATTGACCTCCTGCGTTGGAATTGACACGCACGTTGCCAAAACCAGCCAAAGCGGACTTCCACTCGATCTCGGTGAGCTTCTTTTCGCTGCCATCGGCCAGGATGAGACGCGGCTCTGCCCAGTCTGCCCAATCAGCGCCGAAACCATTGCCACCATCGGTGACGACGAGAAACAGTTCTTTGGCACCGTTGAGAGCAATGTCGATTTCGACGCTGTGGTTCGGCGTCTCCTCGTTGATCACCTTGGATTGGAAAAGCGGCTTCGGCGCGGCGAGCGCGAGGGTCGGGAGCAGGAGGGCAACAAGAGCAAACTTCATGGCAGGAAAGCTCATACTTCATCCGAAGTTGGTTTCCTTCACCAGCACAAACCTAGGGTGCCAAGAATAACGGCTCCTTCACTTGCCCTCGGCGGCCCATTTTTTCATGAGCGCGATGTTTTTCTCCACCTCGGGGTTGCCCTTGCCGAGATAAGAAACCATGTCGCTGTCGTAACGTGACATCGTTTCTGGCCCCTGGTCTCCGCTGTCGCGGATCCATTGATCGAGATCAGCGCGTAATTTTTCAAGTGTCACGAGATGTGCTGGATCAGAGGCGAGGTTGGTGAGCTGCCAACGGTCCGTGGTCCAGGCGTAGAGTTCTTCCGCTGGCCGAGTCGGGCTGAAGAGCAGTTTCTCGGAAAGGGCATCGAGCTTTCCCGCTGCATGCAGGCTACGCAGGGTCTGGACGATGCTTTTGCCGTCCTTGTAGGCATTGGGCTGGAGGTGGGGGCGCTGCGGGTGGAAATTCCGAATGTAGAGGAACTCCGAGGTGCGCACGCTGCGGATACGCTCGACCGTCTCATCGCAGCGATCACGCGCCGCATACACCGCCGCGCGTGCGGTGTAATCCTTGGCGAAGACATCGCGCCCTTGCATGGATTTGGGAATCTCGATGCCCGCTGCCGCGAGTGAGATGGCAGGCATATCGATCTGGAGCATGAGATCCTCACGCACCGCTCCTGCTGCGATGCCGGGCCCGCGCACCACGAAGGGCACATGGGTGCCTTCATTGTAGAGAAACTGTTTCCCGCGAGCATGGCTGATGCCGTGATCCGTCATGAAAATGATCAAGGTATTGTCGAGCAGACCTTCTTTTTCCAATCGCGCAATGACCTGCCCGACATGCTGATCCGTGAATCGGACAGCGTCCAGATACGCGGCCCAGTCACGCAGCAGCACCGGGTCACGTGGATAGTAGGGAGGCAGCGTGACATCGTCTGGCAGCACCGCTTTGCCAAACTCCGCCGCAGCGCGTTGAGATAGGGCTTGCGCACTTTGATCGGTGCCACCGCGCAGCTTTCCACCCGCTAGCTGGACCTGCATGAAAAAGGGCTGCCCATCCTTCCTTGTGGACCAATCAGGCCCGTCATACATCTTGGCGTTGTAGTCGAAATTGTAATCCGTCTTGCCGAGACCGCCGCCTTTGCCCTTCTTTTTGCCAGCTTGCGGCAATGTGAGCAGGCCCGTGCCGATGCAGGTGTGATAACCCGCCTTTTGAAACAACTCAGGCACCGGCACCACGCCCGTCGGCAAGGTGATCTTTTCCACCCCACGACCACTGCGGTGATGATGGGAACCAATCGTTGTTTGATACATGCCGGTGATCAATCCCGAACGACATGGAGAACACACAGGCGCGGTGACAAAGGCATTGGCAAAACGAGTTCCCTGCGCCGCCAAGCGATCCACATTCGGCGTCTCAATCGTCTTTTCCCCATAGCAGGAAAAGTTCGCCGACATGTCATCGACGACAAACCAAAGAACGTTAGGCCGAGAAAAAGCGGCCTGAGCGGTGAAGACGCTCAGACCGAGACTGAGAATGAGAAGGAAAGGACGAATGAACATGGAAGGTCGTCTGTGAACGACAGCCCCACTCTCAATCAAACAACCAATTCACGTTCCACCTACATTCACGGGGCTTAGCGATCAAAGAAGCTCTCTTCTTCGCGGTCGCCCACCTTCAGGTAACGGTAATAAACTTCGAGCTGGAGCGTGCAAAGAGTCTGACGATAGACCGCATCAGGGGCATCCCCAGCAGGCCAGTTGGCACGACCTTTTTTGAAGCTGCCGTCAGGCTGCTGAGCAGCTAAAATCTGCGGCAAGAACTGCTGATTGTAGAATTTCCAGTCTTCGCCACCGGCTTGGAAGAAAGTCTGTGTGTAATAATACCAGCAGTAAGGATTGCAGTTCTTGTTCCAATCCAGTGGCTCAGCCTTCAAGAAATTGGTCAGGAACTCGATGGCTTTTTTGACCGGTGTCGATTTGCCTTTGGCCATGGTCTGGAGGGCCAGCGAACCAGCTCCTGTCAGGCTCCATTGATTGTAGTGCGCATCGCGATTCGGATTGCCGAAACCACCGTCTTTGGTCTGTTTGGCCAGCACGTAGTCCGTGCATTTGTCGATCGCTGCATGCAGCCCGGGGATTTTCAATCCGCTGTTTTTAGCGGCTTTGAGGGCCTGGAATTGCCAACCGGCGACGGAGAGATCTTCACCGTTGCTGTCTTTGGTGTAGGCCGTCGGCGTTTCACCCTTTTTACCGCCGTAGGTCCAAGAACCGCGCTTGTTTTGGTTTTCAATGATCAGTTTCACGCCCTTTTCGAAGGCGTCTCTCATGCCAGGGAGTTCCTTGCTGCCAAGACGAGCCAGCGTGTACAT
Source organism: Verrucomicrobiaceae bacterium (assembly GCA_027483245.1). GTDB lineage: Bacteria > Verrucomicrobiota > Verrucomicrobiia > Verrucomicrobiales > Verrucomicrobiaceae > Prosthecobacter. The sequence continues at coordinate 8,257 of JAIXVB010000535.1, forward strand.
TTCACCCAGCGCATACGTGGCGATGCCATGCGCATAGGTGCCGCCACTGTTGTAGATGTCGTCGGTGATCATGCCGTACTCATTCTTCTTGGAGACCTCGATCAAATACATGATGCCACGCATCACGTTGTCGCCATAGAACGGGGAATCCGGCGTCTCACAGCGGCCGAGGAAACAAAGCAGTGCCAAACCGGTCATCGCTGACTTGTTCGGACCTGGCCAAGAACCATCGGGATTCTGTTTTTGTTTCAGCCACTCCAGAGAAGCCGACACCGCACGCTCACACTCGGCACTACCACCACTCTCGGCCAATTTTTTCAATCGTTCCTGCGGAGAACAACGGCTGCGCATAGAAGGCGGAAGGCTAACAAAGCCGGCCATGCCGCCCATGCCCATCCCGGTTCCAAATCCACCACCCGCTCCTGCTTTGCCAAATCCTCCACTGCCCAGGGAGCCTCCGCCCACCATCGTGCTCATGTCCGGCACATCCAGCAAGTCCGGCGGCGCATCTGGAAGCGTCACCGACGAACTCTGGCTCGTGCTCACAATCTTCTTCATCGGCATCTTCTTGTTCAGAGATGTCCGCTTCTTCTGTTGCACCTTGTGCTTCATCTCCGCCGAGGCTTGCGCACCCTGCTGAGTTCC
>JAIXVB010000607.1 GCA_027483245.1 Verrucomicrobiaceae bacterium
CGCAGACAAGGGTCATCGCCAAATTATCCGCCTTCTGGGGAGGTGATACAGCTCTCGACGCCCCCAAACAGCCGGATAGTTCGGCGAAGGCAATCCATCACGTGAACGATGCTTTTTTGCGCCGAACACATCCGGCCTACGCTCGGGCACCCTGAAAAACCGGCAATGCGGTTCCGCATCCGCTGGCGCAGATTCGATTCACCCAGGGTGCATCGTCACCTGATTCGGCGGCTTCATCACAGGATTCACAAGATTGGTAGGATTCACAGGTTTTTTCAGTCCTGTAATTCCTGTCTCTTCATGTGCCGTTCGCACAGAAAGTGGTCCGCACTTGCGAAGCCGCGAAGCGAATCCTCTGTGCGGCAGGTGATGGCAGATCCAGCTCAGAACTGCATAGGGATTCCCACCGCAGCTTCGCAAGTGCAATGAACGGGGAACCGCACAGAGGACTGTGCGGACCACTTTGCTCGCGGCTTCATTACAGTATCTTCAAACCTGTAAATCCTGTCACATCCTGTGAATCCTGTATGTCTAGGTGACGGCAGATTCCGCCCAGAACCGCACTCCGCAGTCCGCACTCCGCCCCAGAATGGCTCACTTTTTCTCCAGGGGATGCTCTTTAAGGATCTCGTCCACCATGTAGAAAATGGCGCGGTCCTTGGTGGCTTCGCGGACGCGTTTGACGTCTTCGACCTTCACCATGGGCAGGTTGTTGCCAAAGGATTGATGCACGTAGGAGATGACGGCAGCGACTTCTTCATCCTTGAGCAAGGGACCAAAGCCCATCATCGGGGGCGTGTTCTTTTCAGGACCGTATTTCTTGCCCTGGAAGTCGAGCGGACCATACAGGCCTTTGAGCACGATCTTGATGACTCGATCCCCATCGCCTTCTAACCAATTGCTCTTGGCCAGGCCGGGATAGATGTTGTCCACGCCCTTGCCATCGGCCTGATGACAGGTCACGCAGTGAGCTTCGCGATTGAAGACTTCTTTCCCCAATTCATAGACGGATTTGTCTGCGGCGGAGAGCTTTTTGTCAGTGGGACCAAAGCTGGCATCGGGGGCGGCACGGAGACGGGCGACGAGCAGTGGATCTTTGCCAATGATGTCTTTGCCTTCAGGCAAGGTGGCGAACTGTTTCATCGTCTCGCGGAAGCAGTAGTCGATGTAATAGTCCTTCTCCACCATGACGAGTTTGGCCAGATCAATGGCCCGGGTCACATCGGGACCTTTGATGAAACTGAGCGCACGAACCGCTTCCAGACGCACACGCGGCGCGCTGTCTTTGATGGCCGTTTCATAAAGGGCGAGGACATTGGGCACACGATCACTCCAGTAATTGGCCACGCGGACAGCCTGCGCACGAGCGCGCGGTTCGGGGGACTTCAGCACCGCGTTGAGGAGGTCGAGATTGACGATGTTGTGCCACTGATGAACCCACAGAGCCTCAAGGCGATGGTGTTCATACTGAGGGTCGGTTTTGTCGAGCGCGGCTTCCCATTTCTGCACGGCGGCGATGACTTCCTTCGAGTCATGCGTGTCGAGTTCGATCTTGGCCCGCAGGCGGACATTGTCTTCAGGCTCTTTGAGCAACTCGACCAAGTTGGCGATGGATTCGCCATGGATCTTCTTGGGCTTCAGCAGCGGACGGCTCGGGTAAGTGATGCGGTAGATGCGGCCGTGTTCGTGACCGCGATTGGGGTCACGCAAATGATGCTGCAAGTGACCGATGAGCATCTGTGACCAGTCCATGAAATACAGCGAGCCATCGGGAGCGACCGCGATGCCACTGGGGCGGAAGTTGGGATTGCCTTTGATGTCACCTTCGACCAGGGCCTCGATGGTTTCGCCTTTGAGACCTGATCCTTCTTCGCTGACCTTGGCACGGAAGATCCCCTGAAAGCCGATGACGTTGGTGTTGAGAAAGTTCCCCTGCCAATCGTCAGGGAAATGGCGGCTGCTGAGGATGGCGGTGCCAGGACATGGGCGTGAAGGACGATTCCAAAACTCCTTCATGCGCGGATGCGAGCCACTGTCGAGATGACCGCTGAAGGCGGGGGCAAAGTAGTTCGCGTTGCCAGTGGCATCAGTGATGATGTCATTGCCCCAATAGTCAAAGACACGACCGTGAGGATTGGCGAAGCCATAAGGCACGTAGCGATCAAAGCGGTTGCTGCGTGGCTCGTAGCGGTAGATGGCGCCGTTCACATTGCGCACCGGGCCTTTGAGCGTCTCCACATTGGTGCGATGAAACACACCGTCGCTGAAGTAAACCGCACCGCCGGGCTCATAGCAGATGGAGTTGGTTTCATGGTGCGAATCTGCGGCGTCGAGGCCATGCACGATGCGCTCTTTCCAGTCGCCTTTGCCATCGCCATCCGTATCGCGCACGAACCACATGTCGGGAGACTGCATGACGAGCACGCCATCTTTATAAAGCTGGAAACCGGTGGGGCAGTTCAGGCCATCGAGGAAGGTCGTGCACTTGGTGAACTTGCCGGTTTGGGGGTCGATGTCGAAAACGAGCAGCTTGTCGAAGACCTTCGTGGTCGGCGTGGTCTCTGGATAGTTCGGCCAAACGGCAACCCACAAACGACCGCGCGTGTCGAAGTTCATCTGCACGGGATTGATCAGATCCGGGAATTCTTTTTCTGAAGCCACGAACTCCGCTTTTGCACCTTCCGGCACTTTGATGAACTTCACGGCCTCCGCGCCATCGAGGTAAGGCACAGGCTCCGGGCGATTGGGTGCGACGGCGAGCACAGGAGGCAGATTGTCGTCTTTGACATCGAGGGTTTTGCCCTGCGCGGCAGCCCACACGGCTTTGTCGCGATTGGCCGTCTTCACATCTCGCTGCGCCAGCTCTTGGCCGAGGATCGTGGCGTTATCCACGCCATTGGTCTTGGTGATGGCATCGGCGTATTTGATGCGGGAACGCTGACCGAAGATGTTGTATTGATCGACCGTGCGGTAGCGGTGATGCCACTGGACATTTTTCTCCAGCACAGCCTCGCGGATCTTGGCGATGTAAGGATCGTCGGTGCTGGGGGCGTCTTTGCCAAAGAGCGCTTTGAACTGAACGGGGGCCAGCGCTTGGTCACCTTCATCGTTGAGGTGAATGCCATTGAGAGTCAGCGGTTTCGCAGCGCTGCTGTAAAGGGCCTGAGAGGCCGTAAACAGATCGATAAAAGGCACACTGTTGGTCTTGGCCACTTCCGCCATCGCGGCAGTGTAGGCGGCGAGGTTCTTGTTGTTGGCGCTGCCATCGGGGAAGTTGGTGGGATCTTTGAGATTCTCATGCGCGATGGGGGAGAGCAGGATCACGCGCGGCTTACCTTTGCCATAGTCGGCGCTGAGTTGTTTCTTCAACGATTCGTCGAGCGCCTTCTTGAAATCAGCCAGCCCGGCTTCGCCTTTGAAGGATTCATTGAACCCCCAGTAGGCTAAAATCACATTCGCGTGGAAGTCCGCACCGGCGGTGTAAACCACCTCCGTCTCACCGACCTTCGTCGTGAGCGTGCCGGGTTTCATGTTGAGGAAATACTCCAGCGTCGGCACTTCATCACTGCGCGGATGCACGTTCACTTCATCGGCCGCAAAGCCGAGATTGCGCACGGTGAG
>JAIXVB010000214.1 GCA_027483245.1 Verrucomicrobiaceae bacterium
AGGTCGAGATCGATGCTGCTTTTGCTGAATTGCGCAGCCAGGAGGTGTTTCGCGGACTCATCGCCGACAAGATTCAGTATGTGGACCCTGCCGAATGGACAGCGCGTGAGCTTTTCCGCGAGCTTGCCTCAGCCCGATTGCGATTAAAACCTGGTGAACAGAGGCTCTTGGCTGAAAACAGGTTCTTTCTCTCAATCGCGAATCTCGATTGCCCGACGGCGCAATTCTCCGCGGATGGATCGCTGGACAAAGGCTACAAATACGGTCGCCAGCCCGGCATGCTGACGCTTGAGGACACGATCAATGTGCCGCTGACACAGGCCCGGCTGCCCAGCGTGAGTCGGAAGCTGGTGAAGGAAAAACTGCCTCGAGTTTGGCAGAGTTTGAAACAAGAGGGCTCGGATGCGCCCTGACTTGAACTTGAAGAGAGTTCAACAGACGCATTCTTCATCTTGCACCGAGGCGGTCCGCATCCATCTTCGCGCTGATGTCAGGTCTTCGTGTTCTTTTACTGCTCGGCGCCGTCGGGTTGCCCTCGCTCATGGTCTCCTGCGGCTCATCGGCACCGCGCGGTCTGCCTCGGAAGCTGCCTGAGATCAAACTCTACGGCTCTCCTCAGACGCCGTCGCACTCGATGGCCAAACACGACTATCCTTTTGATGCCAATGGGAACTATGTGGTGGCCTGGGCATCTCAGGGTGAATCAGCAGCCTCGGCGTCCGACATCTCCATCTGGCAGGCCTCACACGGTGGTTCAGTTTCGAGAAAGCAGCCATCACCCGTGAAAAAAGTCTCGTCTTCTTCCACCAAGAAAAAGACCGCCAGCAGCAAATCCAAAAGCAGTGGTGGGGGCGGAACTTACACCATCAAGAAGGGCGACACCCTGGGAGCCATCGCCTCACGCAACAAAACCACCGTGGCCAAGCTCAAAGCTGCCAATGGGATGAGTTCCGACTTCATTCGTGAAGGCAAGACGCTGAAAATCCCCAAATAACCCGCTCTCATGAATGCCCGACAGCTGTGCGTGTGGTTGCTGTTTTGCCTCGGCTGTCAGGCAGCCCAGGCGCTCACATTTAGCACGGTGATTTTAGATGCTGGACATGGGGGCAAGGATGGCGGCGCTGTCTGGAATGGACTGGTGGAAAAACGACTTTGTCTGGACACCACCCAGCGATTGGAACGACTTTTAAAAGCCAGAGGACTGAGAGTGATCATGACACGGAGCAGCGATCGTTTTGTGGAGTTGTCAGACCGGGCTCGCATCGCCAATCGCTATTCGAAATCGGTGTTCGTGAGTGTGCATTTCAATGCGAGCCGAAAAACCAGCATCAGTGGCATGGAGGTGTTTTATCGAAGCACCCGAGGACGAACGTTAGCCGCTAGCGTGCTGCGCTCCATGGATCGCCGAGTGACAGGCCTGAATCGGGGGCTCTTTCGCCGTAATTTCAAAGTGTTGCGCTCAACCTTGATGCCCGCCGTCGTGGTGGAGTGTGGTTATCTCAGCAACAAAACCGAGGCACGACGCTGTGCCACTCCTGCGCATCGGCAAGCCCTAGCTGAAGCCATCGCCGCAGGAATCATGGCCGCACGTGGATGACATGAGCGACGTGACTCAACTGGTCGTGCGTGTGACGCCCAACGCGCGGAAATCCGACTTCGCAGGCTGGGGTATGGATGAAAAAGGTCGCTCAGTGCTGCTGATTAAGCTGGGGGCACCACCGGTGGATGGGAAAGCGAATGCAGAACTCATTCAATTTTTGGCCAAACAGCTGGGCTGCTCCAAAAGCAAAGTGACGCTGCTGCGGGGTGAAGGCAGCCGACAAAAAGTGGTGGAACTGCCAGTCACCGCTTATGCCAATCTGCCCAAACTGTGATCACGGCGTCATGATGCTGACACCAATCTCACGCCCCCAAATCACAGGGATGGGACGGTAAAGAAATTCGAGGTCGTCAAAGTGCCACCACTCGCCGCCCAGCGGTTTGAGACCTGCGGTATTCATGGCCTGATGGAGGATCTCCAGGTTGCGCTGAATGACCGGATCGCTCTGCTTCAGAGAGCTCGCTGCTTTGTGCATGTCCTCATCGAAGTAGGTCGGCATGCGCTGTTCATTGCCCGCGCGGTCCACCAGCGTCGCATCGATCGAAACTCCTGCACAGTGCCGAGACCAGCCAGTCTTGGGGTCCACAAACATGCCCGTTTCTGCGCCATGACCATACAGAGCCCGATGAGCCTCTGGCGGACGCCAAGCATCCCAAATTCGCAAACCATAACCCTGGGCCCGCAGAGTTGCCTGGGCTTGCTTCAGCTTTTTGGCGGTCGAAGTGCGTAGCAAACAGGGCATGTTCGGTGGATAAAGGGGGTATCCCGTCACATTCCTCGCCGTTGTATAACGCAAATCCACGGCGATGTCTGGGATCTCCTGACGAACATCGACCAAGCCCAACTGACGCGCTTTTTGAATCGAGTTTCCAGGCAGGATGGCACTGCGCCGCTCCTGCACCCCCACACAGGCCGTGAGGACAAGACTGAGCAGGATCCAGAATCGAGGCAGAAAAGACATGCTGTTTTTTTGCTTCCCCTGAACCGATACGCAAGGCAAGTTTCCACACCTTTTCACATGACCCGTTACCAGATCCTGAATGCATTGCTCCACTTCCTGTTTTTTTTCATGGGCGCGGGCATTGGCTCCTTTCTCAATGTGGTCATTTATCGGCTTCCTCTTGGCCTCTCCGTGAACAATCCACGGCGCTCCTTCTGCCCATCTTGCCAGTATCAGATTCCCTGGTATCAAAACATTCCCCTGGTGAGCTGGGTTCTGCTGCGCGGTCGGTGCGCGAACTGTGGCAAGGGCATTTCCCCGCGTTATCTGGGCGTGGAGCTGTTCACAGGCTTGTTGTTTTATGCGGTGTTTCTGAAGTTCGGCGGTGACTGGGCAGCGCTGCCGATTTGGGGGCCTCAGGTGCTCTGCCTCTGGATCTTCACCAGTCTGCTCGTGGCAGGCACCTTCATTGATCTTGAGCACTTCATTCTGCCTCATGAAATCACCATCGGGGGCACCGTTGCAGGTTTGATCAGTGCAGCCGCTGTGCCGCAACTTCAGGGAGAAACCGAGCACCTGCGCGGCTTTTTACTCTCTCTCGCCAGTGCCGCGCTGGGTTTGGGTGGTCTTTGGTTGGTGGTTGAGCTTGGCAAATTGGCCTTTGGCAGAAAAAAGTTCCGTTTTGAGAAAAGTGAAGCCTGGAGCGTGACTCAGCCCGATGAGGAACAGCCGCCGATTGTCACCTTCGGGGCTGAAGTCTATCCTTGGGCAGACATCTTCATGCGCAGCAGTGATCGACTCGTCATCACCTGCGGTGAAATCAGCGTCAACGAGCGCTCTTGGAAAGACGTGACGGCCGAGCTGCGGATGGAAACCCTGCACGTCAACACAGGTGAAGGTGTCTCTGAGAAATTTGATCTGGAGAAGGTGACCCATCTTCAAGGAACCACCACGCAAGTAGTGATTCCGCGAGAGGCCATGGGCTTTGGCGATGTGCTCTTTCTCATGATGATCGGTTCCTTCCTCGGTTGGCAAGCAGTGCTTTTCACCATCCTGGCAGCTTCCGTTTTGGGCACTGTCTTGGCCGGTTTTTGGCGGCTAATCGGACGCAGTGAATGGGGTGCCAAGATCCCTTTTGGACCTTACTTGGCTGCCGGGGCCATGCTCTGGGTCTTTTACGGTCCGGCCGTGGTGAGCTGGTATCTCAGCCGCATCACGCCGCCGGAGGTGCTTTAAAAGAAGCCCCATTCACGGATCAGCCAGCCCAAAAAACATCATGTGCTGCCAAGGCAGTTCATCAAACTCACGCACGAGTTTGAACCCGTTGTGGGTCAATTCTTTGTTGATCTGCGCCTTCATCATCTTGTGCTCAGGTTTGATTGGGACACTGTCGTCCTCAGCACGAAACTCGACCAACACCACGACACCGCCCGGTTTCAAAGCCTTGCGTATGCCGGCGAGCATCGGCTCTGGGTGTGAAAACTCGTGATAGACATCCACCAGCAGGATCAAGTCACAGGATTGCGGCGGTAACTTCGGATCGTGTGACTCGCCGATGACGCTTTCGATGTGAGTGATGCCTTTGGCCGCTGCCCGCTCCTTCAGCATCTCGATCATCTCAGGCTGAACCTCAACCGCATAGACTTTGCCCTCTTTCCCCACCGCCTCCGCCATGGGCAGCGTGTGGTATCCATTGCCACTGCCCATGTCACACACACTCATGCCGGGCTTCAGTTTTAACTCCTCCCGCATTCGCAAAGTCGCTTCTTCGCGATCGCGTTTGTGCCGGACGAGCCAACTTGCCCCCTGCCAGTGCATGGTCTGGGCAATCACACGTCCCTGATACTCCGCGACGGGCGGAGGAGGTGGACTGGGCTGTTGAGCCAAAATCGCCGAGGCGATGACCAAGCAAGGAATGAAACGGAGCAGCATAACGAGAGAGCAAACGTTGGCGGAGTTCTATCTATCGCGAATCTCAGCCCAGAAGAGAAGCCTCTTTTGTCGGGTTAGAAGCACACTTTTATAAAAAATATGGAAACCTAAAACTTTATGCTTGCAATAATTTCTATAAATTATAAAATAATCGGGCCATTTGAAAACAAATTATGAAAAAGCTAATCCTCATCCAGAATGACTATCCCTCCACTGGCAAGAGCACGCTCGCTCATTGCTACAGCCGTTATCTCAATACCTACGGCGCAGCACACCAGCTGATCTCCCTCGTCGATGACGCCCCTGAAGGTGCGGAACTGACCCTGGACGCCAGCACCCTGACCAAGCGACGTTTGTTTGAAATGCTCGAGGATAGCCCGATCACCATGATCGAGATCGCCACCGGGATGGGCGAATTTTTCAATAAGTTTTACAGCAATCACGGTCTGGATCGTGATCTCTATGATGCGGACATCAGCGTGTCCGTCGTTCTCCCAGTCACGAGCGAGGGAGACAGCTTTGATGCCGTCATTGAGGCCACCGAAACCTACTCTGACAATGCCGAATACACGATCGCCCACCTGGTGACGAGCAGCTACGAGGACGATGACCGCGCTTGGGATAAAAGCTACGCCGCACGCGTCATGGACATGTTTGAGGCAGTGGAACTCTACATCCCTGAAATTGGATTTCAGTTGGAGATCGAACTGCGCAGCCAACACGCCAGTCTGAATGAAGCTCTGCTGGATCCCGAGGCTGAAGAGCACTTTGGCAAAGACTTCACCAAGTGGATGAATCGTGTCATGGGCCAGATCGAAAGCGCACGGCGTTATCTTTTTGGCGATGCCTTCCGTCCGACGCTGGTGCCCAAGCCGATCAAAAAGACACGCGCCAAGGCACGCGCCGCTTAACTCTGCCCGAATCAGCTCCCTTGAAGTGCCCTGGCCCCGCCCTGCGAGCCAGGGCACTCTGCTGTTCAGGGGCGATGGAATGAATGTGAAATCAGGTCGCAGGTGCGAAGGCTGCGATTAGGGTGATCGGCCCCCTGACCGCTATGCTCACCCCGCTCGACCTCAAACTCTTCCGCGACCTCGGGCGCATGAAGGGTCAGATCATCGCGGTGTCTCTGGTCATGGCCTGCGGATTGGCGATGATGATCATGACCCGCAGTCTGATTCTGACGCTGGAAGGCACTCGCGATGCCTATTACCAGAGCCATCGGATGGCCGACATCTTCGGCAGTCTCAAACGCGCCCCTCTTTCCATCCGAGATCGATTGGCGGAAATCCCAGGAGTGGCGGCGATCGAAACGCGGGTGGTTTTGGATGCCGTGCTAGATCTTCCCGGTGTGCTGGAGCCCTGCACGGCGCACATTGTTTCCCTGCCTGAAGATCGGGAGCCCCTGCTCAATCAAATCTTCCTTCGCACAGGTCGGATGCCACGTCTGGATGCACGGGGTGAAGCGGTCGTGAGTGAAGCCTTTGCCAAAGCCAACGCTTTGACTCTCGGCGACAGTGTCACCGCGATCATCAATGGCCGCCGGGATAAAATAACAGTCACCGGCATCGGCCTCTCTCCTGAGTTTGTCTTCGAAGCGCGGGCGGGTGAAACGCTGCCGGATAACAAACGATTCGGTGTCTTTTGGATGAACTATCGCTCCATCGCAGTGGCCTACAACATGGACGGCGCTTTCAATGATTTCTGCATGGACCTGGCCCCTGGAGCCGAAGCAGGACCTGTGATCGCCGAGGCAGATCGGCTTTTGATGACCTACGGCGCTGGCGGTGCCTACACACGCCGAGATCATGGCAGCGCCTCGCGTGTCGATGACGAGTTGCGCGTTTTGAACTCGCTTTCGGTGGCTTATCCCGTGGTGTTTCTCAGCGTTGCCGCGTTCATGGTCAATTCGGTGCTGGCTCGTTTGGTGCGCTTGCAACGAGAGCAGATCGCTCAGCTCAAAGCGCTGGGCTATTCCTCCTGGCAGGTGGGTCGCCATTACCTCTCCTTTGCCATGGTGATCGTCATGGTCGGCTCATTGTTTGGCGGTATCGCGGGCCGTTACATGGGCAGTGGCCTCTTGAGCATGTATGAACTGTTCTTTCGCTTTCCATCGCTGGATTTCAGGATGGATTACAGCGCGCTCGGTGTGGCGTTGTTGGTCAGCGCCGGGGCCTCTTTTCTCGGCATCTTGAGTGTGGTGTGGATGGCGGTGAAACTGCCCCCCGCTGAGGCCATGCGCCCTGAACCGCCGGCCGACTTTAAACCCAGCCTGCTGGAGCGCATCGGCCTGACTCGTGGCACCAGTCCCGCCTTTCGCATGGCCTTGCGGAATATCGAACGCCGTCCATGGCAGTCAGCCTTCACCGTGCTCGGTCTGGCACTGGCCACGGGCCTGATGGTGCTTCCGGGCAGCATGGAGGACAGCATTGATGAACTGCTCACCTACCAGTGGAACGATGTTCAGAGACAGGACGTCATCGCCTTTTTGATCGAACCCGGCTCCGGCAGTGCGCTGCATGATCTTGAGCATCTGCCGGGGGTCATTCGTGCCGAGCCCATCCGCGCGGTGCAGGCCAGGATCCGCTACGGCCATCACACGCGCAAACTGGCCATCACAGGCCTGCCCAAAGGCGCTGACCTGAATCGTGTGCTGGATGCGCAAGGCCACCCCATCGCGATGCCTGATGATGGCATCGTCATGTCAGCCAAACTGGCCGAGATTCTCGGTGCACGACTCGGAGATAGCATTCAGGTTTCCGTCCTGGAAGGGCAGCGCCCCACTCACACCGTTCCCATTCGAGGGCTGCGTGAAGACTTTGCCGGTGTGGCCGCTTACATGGATCTGGATGCGCTCAGGCGTCTCATGCATGAGGGGGACTCGATCAGTGGCGCCTATCTCACCGTGGACAGCAACCGCTGGGTGGACTTCATGCAGCAGGTCAAAGAAACCCCGCGCATCGCTGTCACCCTGGTCAAACAAGAGCAACTCGAAGCCTTTCGCAGCACCACCGGTGAAAGCATCGGCATCATCCGCCGCCTTTACCTCACCCTGGCCGTCATCGTCGCCTTTGGAGTGGTTTACAACAGTGCCCGCATCGCCCTTTCCGAGCGCAGTCGTGATTTGGCCACTCTACGCGTCGTCGGCTTCACCCAGCGAGAGGTCGGCAGCGTGCTCTTGGGAGAATTGACGATCCTCGTGCTGACGGCCCTGCCCGTGGGACTCTTGCTTGGGCGCGGACTCGCCACCTTCATCATCGCGGCGATCAGCACAGAAACTGTGCGCATGCCGCTGGTCATTCTCCCGCGCACCTACAGCATCGCGATTCTGGTGGTTCTGACAGCAGCAGGAGCCTGTTTTTGGGTTGTCGGACGTATGGTGAGAAAGCTGGACATGGTGGGCGTTCTCAAGGCCCGCGAATGATCTCGACCTTTCCATCCCTCTTCTCATGCTAAAATCCCTCTTTCGTTGGCTGCTCGCCGCCTTTTTCATTCTCGCGGGGTGGAATCATTTTCGGGATCCCCAACCCTATCTCTCGATGATGCCGCCCTACCTGCCTTGGCCAGAGTTGCTGAATCAACTGAGCGGTGCCGCCGAAATGGCCGGGGGCCTTGGCATTTTGATCCCTGCCCTGCGTCGTCTAGCGGCCTGGGGACTGATCGCCCTGCTGATCGCCATCTTTCCTGCCAACATCCACATCGCCATGAATGGCTGGCAGGGCATGAACATCGCTTCCTGGATTCTCTGGGCTCGATTGCCATTTCAACTTCTCTTCATCGCCTGGGTTTATTGGACTTGCTTGAGCCAGCCTGCGAAAGAGAATCCTGCACGCCCTTGAATTGCTGATAATGCTTTGCCTGAGCAGACCGTATGCTCCCACCACCATGATTTTTTCCCTCACCTCCCGCATGCTGCGAACCGTGGACCCCAAGTGTCTCACGAAAATCGCGTGGAACTTTGGTTACAAGGGCGCACGCTCGGTCCTGCTGTTCAAAAAACGCATGGAGCAGGGCACCTACTTCCCCCCTTTCCTTTACATCTCCATTTTAAACTCCTGCAACCTCCGCTGCCAGGGCTGCTGGGTGGATGTGGACAAACCGCGTGAGGCAATCAATCTCGATGAGCTGAACAAAATCGTCAACGATGCCAAAAAACACGGCAATGCCTTCTTTGGCCTCTTGGGAGGAGAGCCTTTTATGCACCCCGAGCTGCTGGATCTGCTGGCCATGCACCCGGATTGTTATTTTCAAATCTTCACCAACGGCCAGCTCATCACCGCCAAAACTGCCGAAGCGCTGCGCAAGCTGGGCAATGCCACGCCCCTGGTCAGTGTCGAAGGCAACAGCAGCGTCAGCGATGAGCGCCGCGGCAACAAGGATGTGCTGAATCGCACCCTGCGCGGCCTGCAAAATTGCCTGGATGCCAAGCTCATGACTGGCGTGGCCACCAGCCTCTGCCAAACCAACATCAACGACCTGCTCACCCGGGAGTGGCTGCAAAAGCTCATCGACATGGGCGTGCACTACACTTGGTATCACACCTACCGGCCTGTCGGACCGAAGATCAACGATCAACTCGCTCTGACCCCGGAGCAGATCACTCAAGTCCGCCGCTTCGTCACCGACATGCGCGCGGAGATGCCCATCGCCATCGTCGATGCCTACTACGATCACAATGGCAAGGCACTCTGCCCAATGGCCACCGGCATCAGCCATCACATCGGGCCAACGGGTGGACTCGAACCCTGCCCCATCATTCAATTCGCCACCGAAAACGTCCGCACCGATCGCGACATTTACGATGTCTTCACCCAGTCCGCCTTTCTCAAAGACTTCCGCGAGACCGCCGCTCAGCACACTCGTGGTTGCATCGTGCTCGAGCGACCTGACCTGGTCAAAGAATTGGCTTTGAGACATGGCGCCAAAGACACCACCATTCGCCAGACCGCCATGGCCGAAGTCGAGGCCATGAAACCCCGCACCAGTCAGTGGCGCGAAGAGGAAGAGATCCCCGAAAAACACTGGATGTATAAGATCGCCAAGCGCTACTTTTACCATGACTTTGGCGTTTACAAACAGCTCGACCCCAAGGCGCATTCGCCCGCGAGTTGAATCTGCCATCGACTTCGATTAAGCCCATCTGTTCATGCCTGAGACTCTCCTTTATTGCCGCTGCGCCTATGCCCAAGTCGTCCCGACGGGGGTGAAAAATGACGTTCTCCAGCGTCTGTGCGACTCCGGTTCCAGCTTTGAAACCGTCTCAGATCTCTGCGAGATGGCCGCTCATCGTGATCCGCGACTGCAAAACCTCGTCAACAGTGGCAAACTCAAAATCGCGGCCTGTTACCCACGCGCTGTCACCGGTCTCTTTCACCAAGCTGGCAGCCCGTTGCCTGAAAACACGGAGATCTTTAACATGCGCACCCAGACCGCCGAAGAGATCGTCGGACAGATGCTTCAAGACAGCACCGTTTCTGTGGCTGTCGAAGGCTGAAATTTTAGAGTTCCTTTTCTCATGATCACGCACACCGCACGCCCACTCAAAGTCGTCCTTTACGAAGGCAAAGGAGCCATTCCCCTGCCGGCGGAATCGCGCGCCAAAGTCATGATGGCCTTGCTCGACAAAGGTTATGCCGTGGCCCGTGTCACCGAGTCAGGATCGAACAGCTCCGCCCCCTCCGATGACCACACCCTGCTTCTCCTGGGCACCTTTCCTGCGCGCCAAGCACCGGAACTCGAAGACGCCACCGGGCGAGTGAAGATCGAGGCCCGAGACATCACGGATTTGGATCCTGACAGCATCGTCGCCCTCGTGGAAAAATCCCGGGGTAGCAAGCCGATGAATGAACCTGGAAAGTGGAAACCCTGGTTTCCGGTTATCGATTACACCCGCTGCACCAATTGCATGCAGTGCCTGAGCTTTTGTCTCTTTGATGTCTATGGCGTCAGCACCGAAAACAAAATCCAGGTGCAGAACAACGACAACTGCAAGACCAACTGCCCCGCCTGCTCCCGCGTCTGCCCCGAAGTCGCCATCATGTTTCCGAAATATCAGGCCGGACCGATCAATGGAGACGACGTCAGCGCGGCCGACCATGGCCGCGAAAAAATGAAGGTGGACATCTCATCTCTGCTCGGAGGTGACATTTACTCCGCTCTCAAAGACCGCAGTGCTGCCGCTAAAAGTCGCTTTAGCAAGGAGCGCAGCCCTGACAAAGCCCTGGATGAACGCAAAAAATGCCTCACCAAGCTCGTCAGCGATGGATTCATCCCCATGGATGTGCTCGCTTCCCTGCCCTCCCCGGATGTGATTTTGCGCAAAGCCGAAGAAGCCAAGGCACGCGCCGCTGCCGCGCTCGCCGCTCAGTGACGGAGCCATTCCGAATCCCCGGTTGCCCCTCGGCGATCAGGTGCTAAGGAAGGAGTGCCCCTATGCAGTTCCTCAAGCCCCTGAAAAGTGTCACTTCCCTGATGATGATGGTGACTGGATTTCTGGTCATCGTTCCGAGTCTCCGAGCTCAAACGGCCGTCATCTCCACCGACAGCTTCAATCGCAAAATTCATGTGGCAGCCCAGGCCAATGATCGACGCGCTGTCGGAGGACTGGCAAAAATCGCCACCGCCATGGTCACCCTCGACTGGGCTGAAGCCTCCAAAGTCGGCGTCAACATCCTCGCCACTGTGCCGGACTACGCACCGCGCATCGCTGGGGCAAATACTCTCGGCCTGCAACCGGGTGACAAACTGACCCTGCGCGACCTGATTTACGCCACCATGATGACCAGCGACGACATCGCAGCCATCACCCTCAGTGACTTTGTCGGTCGGGATCACCTTTTTCGACTCCAACGCGCGGGTGATCCGCTGGACGAATTCGTCCGCCAGATGAATCAGCTCGCGGTCCGTGAAGGTGCTACCAACACACGTTTCACCAACCCCCACGGCTTTGAAAACACCCGCACGGCTCCTTATTCGACAGCCGCCGACATCGCGCGACTGGCCCTGTATGCCGTCTCCCGCCCAGCGATGCGTTTCTACACCAATCAGCGCTCGCGCAGCATCACGCTCTATCGCTCCAGCGGTCAAATCAGCCTGCCCCTGAACAATACCAACGAACTGCTCGGAATTTCCGGCATTGACGGCGTCAAATCCGCAAGCACACCACGATCCGGCGGTTGCATCGTGATCTCAGCCGAGCGACCTGCTTCTGTGACCAAACAGCCTGACGGCAGCAGTCTGATCTATCGTCACCGCATTGTCCTGGTGGTGATCGGTTCCGCCAATCCAGCCGCAGAGGCTCACGCCCTCCTTGCTCAAAGTTGGAATGCCTATGATCGCTGGTTGGCTGCAGGTCGTCCGATCACGGACGAAAAGCAGCTTCTGAACCGCTTTTAATTGGCACGCAAAATGCATCTTTTCATCCCTTCACAACCACCCTTTTAACACAACCATGCGCATCGGTATCTTGAACAGCGGCGGGGATTGCCCCGGATTGAATGCAGTCATCCATGGCGTCGTCGGCGCAGCACACACCCTCGGATGGGAAGTCGTCGGCTTCCGTGATGGATTTGAAGGCCTGCTCCCTCCCGGTGATTACATGATGCTCGATCCCAGCCGCACGGTGGGAATCATGAAACTGGGTGGCACCATCCTCGGCACCACCAACAAAGGTCACTTTGTCGCCAAAGTGGGTGAAGGCAACGTCTCCGAGGTGCCTCGCGAGATCGTGGAAAAAGCCAAGGCCACCCTGCGTCATCTTGAGATCGGCGCTTTGATCGTCGTAGGTGGAGATGGTTCCCTCACCACAGGCCTACAGCTTTACAACATGGGCGTGCCCGTGATTGGCGTGCCAAAGACCATCGACAATGACATTCAGGCCACCGCCATGACGTTTGGCTTTGATTCCGCCTGTCACTCCGTGGTGGATGCGCTGGATCGCCTCCACACCACGGCGGAAAGCCACAAGCGTGTCATCGTGCTCGAAGTCATGGGTCGTCACGCCGGCTGGATTGCTCTTTACGGCGGCATGTCTGGCGGTGCCGATGTCATCCTCCTGCCCGAGATTCCTTTTCAAATGGAGCACGTCGCCGATGCCGTGCGTCAGCGCGATGCACGCGGTTTGCACAGCACGCTCATCGTCGTCGCCGAAGGTGCTCGCATCGAAACAGGTGAACTGCTGAAGAAAGAAAACGTCGGTGGGAAAGGTGAAGATCGCCTTGGTGGCATTGGCGAATACGTCGCCAAAAAAGTCGAAGCACTCACAGGCAAAGAAACCCGCGCCTGCACGCTCGGCCATCTTCAACGCGGGGGTGCTCCCACCGCCCTGGATCGCATCTTGGGTGTCCGTTTTGGTGCCAAGGCTGTCCACTTGATCGAAGAAGGTAAATTTGGCCGCATGGTCAGTTACCAGCACTATCAGGTCGGAGACGTCAGCATCGAAGAAGCCGTGAACCAACTTCGCCTCGTGCAACCGGACAGTGAGATCATCCGTGCAGGCCGTAGCATCGGCATCTGCTTCGGTGACTGCCGAGTCAGCCGCTAATTTACCCTTCCAAAACAAAGCCTCTCCCCGTGATCAGCGAGGAGAGGCTTTTTGTTAGACTCCAACGATCAGAAACGATACGTCACACGGAAACGGAACATGCGCGGCTCCACCGGATGGAGATGCACGTCGCTAACAGTCGGCCCTCCCGCCAAGGCACTGTCATAAGCATACTCAATGTCGTTGTCAGCCCGATTGAGGATGTTCAGGCAATCAATGGCCGCTTCCCAGTTCTTGCGCCGATAACCCACCGTGCCATTCAGCATGAAGCTATCCCGGCCCTGAATCGTGTTGGTTTCTTCCAGTGGACGATTGGCGAAAGCCCGCAGACGAACGCCGGTGAACCAGCCGTCGTCGTTGCCCTGTGCACCAAAGTTCACGCCGCCACTGAACATCACCGGCACACTGTTCGGGATGTGATCCACTCCAGGGCTGTTGCGGAATCGCGCGTAAGTCAGAGCGATTTCAGCATCGGCACTGAACCATTTGGTGGGCCGCCAATAACTCGCCACCTCGACACCGAATCGCCGTGAGGCAGGTCCAGGCTCATTCGTGCCAGCGTCGCCCACATAGACCAACTCGCTGTCACTCTGCAGCCAGAAAAGACTGATCGTTGTGGTCAGATCCTGAATAGCATGCGTGCGCAGACCGATCTCACCGCCCATCGTGCGCACCAGCGGATCCACGGGAGTCACTCCGGCATTGGTATTCGGGTCGATGGTCGTGTTCACCCCACGCGCGTCATTGCTATGAAAGCCCATGCCGAAATTCAGATACAACTCCGTCTCATTCCAGGGACCAAAGATCGCGCTGAACTTCGGACTGATGATGCCATCCCAAAGCTCGCCTTCATTCGCGGCCAAGGTGCTCTGGCTGGTCTCGAAGTAGTACACATCTCCCCGCAGACCCAACACCGTGCGGAACTTCGGTGCCCAGCGATTCACCATCTCCGCATAAAGTCCGAAGCTGCTCTCCAGGATGTCATCCTGCCGCACATTCGAGAGACGCGCACGATTGGAGGTTGCCCATAGACCAATGCCATCGATCAAATCCGTGCGTGTTTGGAAACCCAACGTCAGATCGGATTGAACCCCAAAAAGATCCCGTTCCTCCCAGGTTCTCGACACATTCCCGCCCAGGACGATGCGCTTCTCTGATTGCTCAAACTGATCTCCTGCAGGCCCCGTGGTGAAGTAAGTGAAATTGGAAAACAGATCGAGCGAATAGTAGATGCCGTAGAGATTCGCACGTGTGACCACGTCATCGTCGCGGTGCTCGTAAGCCACATTCAAACTGTAGCGCTCGCTGTTGCCGCCCGCAGACCCATCCACGCTGTCATAACGACCAATCGTGCCATTTTGAATCGCTCGAGCCGGGATCTGATCTGTGCTGGTCCAACTGCCCGTGTAAGCCATGAAGGTGACCGATAGTTTGTTATCCTCATCGCCTGCAAAGTAACGCAGCAGCCCATTCCAACGGTTAAACTCCTCCGGTTTGGACCACGGACCATCGTAGTAGTTGTATTCCAAACCATACGTGAGCCCCTGCTGCACGGTGCCTTGCTCCATGGGAGACAAAGCCTGAGTGCCAGCCAAGAGGGCTCGGTAGTAGTTGTATTCACCGACTTCAAACCGAACCATGTTTTGCGGCATGGCATCCCAGACCTGAAAGTTGGCACTGCCAGCCGTGGACAAATCACCATCGGCAGCAGTGTAGGTTCCTTTGGCGTAATCGATGCCACTGATCAGCTCAGGAATGATCGGGTTCAGATCCGTGTAGCCCTGACCGTGCGCATGGGTGCGCAGATTCAGCGGCATGCCTTCCAGACTCACGGCGAAGTCGGTGCCATGATCGAGATTGAAACCGCGCAGGAAATACTGATTCGCTTTCCCACCGCCCGCATGCTGCGTGATGATGACCCCAGGAATGGTTTCCAGGATTTCCCCACGACGCTGAAGCGGTCGGGACAGGAAGTCTTCTTGGGTAGCCCGCCCCTTGGAGGCGGTGTCGGTGATGCCCACCAAATCGCGGGCTTTTCCTTCAACCACGACTTCAGGAAGCGTGGTCGTTGCTGAGGATTCGTCATTCGGAGTCGCCTCTTGGGCGGAGAGAGAGCTGCTGACAAAGACGAGTGCCAACAGAGTTCGTTGCGTGGATCGAGAGAGATGCATGAAAAGAGAATTTGAAATGAAAGGTGTCCGGCATGAGCCGAGACGTGCAGAAGGCGAGCCTGAGGGATTCAGAACTCGTTGTTAGGCAGGAGACAGCAGGCGCTGTCTTTCATTTCAGACTTCTCGTGGTGGAGGAATCGGTGGGGCATGCCCTCGATGCGGCGGTGCTGGATCATGCCAGCGTGAATGCCGAAGTCGCTCAGGCTCCGGGAAAGTGAACTTGGCCATGAGGCCCATTTCGACAGCCCAAAACTTGGCTTTGGTGTCCTTGGCAGGTTTCGAACTCGGCCCTTTCAGCGGCGAACTCTCTGGCAATTGCTCGTCGAAGAGCAACTCTCCCGATTGCAAAGGAACCAGTCGCTCCAGGGTCAATGCCAGTCGTTGATCAAGTGTCACGGACTCCTCAGAACCCATTTTTGAGAACAACACCACCCCACAAAGCACCAGCGGCCCGCCCAACAATTGAAAAAGGGCGAGCACATAGAGCCATCGAGCATGTTGCTTCCAAAAAGCCATGAGCGGCGCGATGATGACAGATTCGCAGTTCTGCGCAAGTGTCGTCATTTTTCCGCCGAACTGCTTGACGCTGCGTGTGAGTGCCTATCGTCGCCCCTTCCCCATTTGCCAATGAACGATACCCCCCTCCAGAAAGCCGACGTCCTCCTTGAAGCCCTGCCCTACATGCAAGGATTTCGAGGCTGCACCTTTCTGATCAAGGTCGGCGGCAGCGCCATGGAGGACCCGACCGTGGTTGATACCTTCCTCAAAGACGTGGTCTTTCTGGAAGCGGTCGGCATCAATCCCGTGATTGTTCATGGCGGAGGCAAGGCCATTTCCAAGGCCATGAAGGACAGCGGGCTCGAAGCCAAATTCATCAA
>JAIXVB010000388.1 GCA_027483245.1 Verrucomicrobiaceae bacterium
ACGGGGCTGATCTTCCGCAATCAAACGGACAACTTGCTGGTTGAGGAAAACATCATCACGGAGAACCGCACGGTTGGAGTTCTCTTCCTGGATGCCAGCGGTGGCACGAATTCTCCTGTGCAGTCAGCTGCCGGTTCCGTGTTCAGTCGCAACAGCATCACAGGCAACTGGTATGGTCAGGTGGTGGATCGCCAAGCCGGTGGTTCATTGCCCGCGCCAGGAACGACGAACCTGAAGAACTTCAGTGCGAACTGGTTCGGAAGCACATCGCCTCTAGTGACGACGGCTAACAGTGCCGAGCCAGGTTATGCGGCTTTGATTCCAGTCACCTTTGGCGGCACCGCCGTGGCCCCTGGAGGTCAGCCCGACATCGCAGGTCCAGCTGCAGCGAATGTGGATTATTCGCCATTGCTGGTGGTGGGCACCGACACCGATGTGGAGAGTTCGCTGGGCCGAGGCACCTTGGGATTCCAGGGAAGCTTTGAAGATCTGTGGGTAACTTCCCTCGGTGCTCAAGTAGGCAGTTTTAGCCGAATTCAGGAAGGTGTGGATCGCCTGATCTCGGGAGGAGAACTCACGGTATTGGCTGGGACATACCCTGGCAATGTGAGCGCACTTTCCAAAGCGGTGACTTTCCATACGGGAGCAGGAGCGGATCTCGCTCAGATCACTGTGGGTGGCAATGTAACCTTCACAGCAGACGACATATTGCCCTTCTTGATCAATGGAACCACTCCCGGCTCGGGTTACGATCAATGGATAGTCAATGGCACACTCACTCTCGGTGGGGCCACACTAAACCTGCTTTCAGATACTTATGAGCCTGACGACGACGATGACTTCATTCTGTTCAGCAACGATGATGTGGATCTAATCGGCGGCACGTTTGCAGGGCGTCCTCAAGATTCGATCATTCAGAACTTCTTCGTGGGCACCGACCATTACGCAAAGACGACATATGTTGGCGGTGACGGCAATGATTTTGCTTTCGAAGTGGATGGCGAACCCCTCATCATCACCCAGCCTGTGGGATTGATTGTCGAGGTTTATGATCCCTTCAGCCTGAGTGTTGTGGCGATTGGTCGCACTCCCTTCAGCTACCAGTGGTATCTGGAAGGCAATCCTCTCAGCAATGGAAGTGCAGCGACTTTCACAGACCCTGCGGCTACGATTGGTGATAAAGGAAACTACACGGTGGAGGTCTTCAATGAACTGAAACCTGAGCCTGATGGTGTTCTGAGTGATCCCGCATTTGTGAATGTGGTGCCCAAGAATGTTTTGGTCTCTGACATGACGCTGCCTTTGGCCGATTCTGGAAATCCAGGAGCTTTGCTTGGGCGTCCTCTGACGGGTGTGATCAGCCCAACTGGAAAGTTCGCCGTGCAAGCACTGGCACAGGTTGGACCGGGTGGTATCACGGCAGGGAATGATCAGATGATCCTCACCAATGTGTCGGGTTCCGTGGCTGCGATTGGTCGAGAAGGCATGTCATTGGGAGGCGGTGCTAGCCTCTCACGCCTCTTCTATTACATGAATGCGACCAGCACAGACTCGGTCGTCTATCGTGCCGTGGTCAATGGCCTCACGGGTGCGTCGGACACAGCCTACTTCATTTCACCCGATGGAGCAGGTCTGGAGATCTTGAGTCAGGAAGGTGATGAAGCACCTGAAGGAGCTGTTTATTTTACCGGCCATATTTCACCTCATGCCGTTGCAGAAGATGGCGTTGTTTACTTTGACAGTCGATTGACGGGAGCTGGCATCACCTCACGGAATGAATCGGGTGTCTGGTATGATGCCGATGGCGACATCGACACCCTGGCCCGCGAGGGAGAACTGGCTCCAACAGGCTCGAGTGTGGCCGATCAGAGTTGGTATAGCCAGATCACCGCAGGCTCCGTGGTGGCTGGGGGAGAGCAGGCATCATTCATCGCTGAATTGCAGGACGATCCATTGAATCCCGCAAACAAGACGGATAAGACAAAAAATGCGGCTGTCTTCACAGGTTCACCGACGATGCCAACAGAGGTCGTTCTGAGAAAGGGAGACCAGGTCTCAGGGGTGACGATTCAAGGCTTCAATGCTGTTTCGGTGAGCCGTGATGGTCATCATGTGGCTAACGTGAGTCTCCGATTGGGAGGCACTGTGACAGGCAACAACAGCCTTGCGCTCATCTACAAGCCTGAAGCTGGACCCGCAGAGATGATTGCTCAAAAAGGACAAACGTTGGCTGATGCAGGAGACATCGTGGTATTTGAGCGCCTCTTCATCGCAGAAGGTGGACAAGTGATCTTCGAGGTGACTCTCAACAATCCTTCCAGTTCAGATGGTGCTCTTTGCCGCTGGACGCCAGAAGATGGCATCGAAGTCTTGGTTCAAGAGGGGGACGCCTCACCTGGGGGTGGGGTCTATGGAGCGCTTCGTTCCGTCGCTGTCAGTCCGGCAGGCAATATTCTCTATCAGGATACTCGTGCTATCTGGCGCGATTTGGGGGATGGAATGGAGCTTTTGATCAAAAATGGTGACACCGTTTTTGTCTCCGGAAACCCTTTCAGTGCCCTATCACTCTCTGCCACGGATGAAACCTTCAACACACGTCGTGCGGGAGGTGGTTTCAGTGCCACGATCAACGATGACGGGGCTGTCATCACGGTCATCTCGATCGGTGGTGGAGATTACGTGACGCAATTGATTCCGTGAGTCGGTGAATTCTTGAGCCAGGGCTGTAGGTCTTAAGACTTCGGCCCTGGCTTTTTCTTTATCCGGCTGATTCCCCCCGGACGGTTTTTTGACCTAACCAACGTCCAAATGAAGGAGTGGAATGAAAAAGGCAGCGTGTATTTTTGAAATGACGCTACAGTACTGGACATCTTTTCACATTTTCTGTCATGCATCATTCGAAAGCCATCAAGCACACGCGTAGAGTGATCCTCAGTGTCTTGGTCTTGCTCGCCCTTTTCAAGGCTGGAATTCATAACGCTCCTAAGATCGGCAGTGCAGGCAGAAGCCCCGCCTTATCAACTTCTGGTCAGCCATTAACTTCTGACACCGAGCCAACGTTGAATGGCCAGACTCAAGACAAGTCAAAGACAGAAGACGAAAAGCTACAGCTCAAGCGCGAGGGGCCGCGTGTCTCTGGTGGATTAGGCGCAGAGAGTTTGGGAGCTGCGCTAACAGCCGCTCGACATTCGGTGATGAAGATTTCCGAATCGGAACGTCAGTCTCCCTTGAATCAAGATGCTCATTACTTTGCGGCAAATCCTGGGCAACAACTCACGGCAAGGTTTACACCAGAAGGAGTGCGCTTGGGGTCTGGATATCTCGGACATGATTGGGCAGCTAAACTTCAGTTTTCAAAAGATGGGGTCAGCCCGACATCATCCTTGAGCCTCTCCCAACACGACAATCGAGTCGTATACCGGCACGAGGAAGGAATCACGGAGTGGTATGAGAATAAGGTCTCAGGTTTCGAGCATGGCTTTCATTTGAAGGCTCGACCTGCGTGGGCTGGTGAAGGTGAATTGGTCTTACACATGATCACCTCGGGGGTCAGCATGGATCACGAAACGAACGTGGCACATGAAGTGACCTCTTCAGCTCTTCGAATGGTAGCTTCGAATGGGCAGGCTTTGATGCGCTATTCAGATCTCAAAGTGTGGGATGCGACAGGGCGGACTTTGGCAGCACAGATGTCGCCCACGCAGCGTGGTCTGGCCATTCGCATTGACGATTCTCAGGCGGTTTACCCTCTGATGATTGACCCATTGATTACCAGCCTTGAGCAGACGCTTACCCCAGGTGGTGGAGGCGATGGTTCTGCCAATGACAACTTCGGTCAAGCGGTCACCATTTTAGATGATACCGCTGTTATGGGCGCACCCAATGATGACACGGCGGCTGGTGCTAATGCAGGCAGCGTTTATGTGTTCAAGCGAGCGGGCTCGATTTGGTCTTTGGAGGGGAAACTCGTTGCGGGCGATGGTGCTCCTTCGGATTCCTTTGGCAACGCTGTAGCGGTCTCCGTGGATACGGTGATTGTCGGAGCTGAAAAGGACGGCCAGACAGGAATCTCGGGACATGGATCAGCCTACATATTTGTTCGTTCGTCTGGCGCGTGGAGTCAGCAGGCGAAGCTGGTGGCGTCCGACCTTGCGGCGAATGACAACTTTGGGCATTCTGTGGCCTTGTCAGGCAATAGCGTCCTGATCGGTTCTGTGAGTGATGATCTGCCGGGAGCTAACAATGCGGGCAGTGTTTATGCGTTTGTTCGTGTTGGAACAAGCTGGAGTCAGCAAAGCAAGCTCACGGCTTCAGATGCTCAAGCAAATGATTTGTTTGGTCAAAGCGTAGCCTTGGAAGGCGACACGGCTCTTGTCGGTGCGAACACTGAAGATCCGGCTTCCGTCGTCAATGCAGGCAGTGCTTATGTGTTCGTCCGATCTGGGACAACCTGGACGCAGTCGCAAAAACTCACAGACCCGACTCCTGGCAGCGGAGACAACTTTGGTTGGTCCGTTTCCCTTTCTGGGGACAGCGCTTTGATCGGTTGTTACCTGGATGATGCCGCTGTTTTCAATGGAGATGAAGGTTCCGCTTCTGTGTTCATTCGGAATGAGGGAACATGGACTTTCCAAGCCAAGCTGACAGCTTCCGATGCAAGTTCATTGGATAAGTTTGGGCACTCCGTTTCGCTGTCGGGCGACGTGGCTCTGATTGGTGCACCTGATGATGTGACGAATGTGCCTGGCTCAGCGTATCTCTTTCGGCGTATAAGCGGAGTGTGGTCTCAAGAGGCGAAGTGGATGTCTTCTGATGTCATCCTTGAGGAGAATGATTGGGGATTCACGGTGGCTTTAAACAATGGCACGGCCGTGATTGGTTCACCAAAAGATGACGCGGATGGAGGCATCAACGCAGGTTCGGTCAGTGTTTATGTTTATGATTCTGGCAACTGGACTCTTCAAAGTAAGATCACAGCTGGAGCTGGCAACGCAGAAGATGAATTCGGCGTTTCAGTCGCTTATCAGGCAGACACTGCGGTGGTCGGCGCGCATAAAGACGACTCGGCTTCTGGAGTGGATGTCGGGGCAGGGTATGTATTCACTCGCACTGGCAATGTATGGAGTGAGCAGGCACGATTGACTCAAGCTGATCCGGTGGCCGGAGATCGGTTTGGCGTTTCGGTGGCGATGGATGCGGAAACGATTTTGGTCGGTGCTTCAGGAAAAGACACGGCGCGTGGCAGTGGCTATGTTTTTACTCGAGCGGCAGGTGTATGGTCCCAGCAAGCCAAACTCAATGCCTCTGATCGCGTGGATGAAGATTCTTTCGGGGCGTCCGTTTCGTTGAGCGGAAACACAGCGCTCCTCGGGGCTTATGGGGATGATGTCTTGAAGGGCAGTGCTTATGTTTTTCTGCGCACCGGCACGACCTGGGCTCAGCAAACCAAGTTGGTTGGCACTGGCACGGTCGCGGGTGACTTTTATGGCATCTCTGTTTCGATACAGGGCAATACGGCCGTGGTGGGTGCGGATGTGCCTGGCAGTGTGTTCGTGTATTTGCGCACGGGCACGACCTGGGCACAGCAGCAGAAGTTGAATCCTAGCCCGGTGGTCACAGGCGGTGGCTTTGGTGTTTCGGTGTCCTTGAGCCAGGAGAGTGTCCTCATCGGTGCCAATGGCGAGAATACCTATCGAGGTGCTGCGTATGTTTTCACTCGGACAGGGACGGTCTGGACTCAGCAAGCGCGTTTGCAAGCTAGTGATGGAGTTGCCGATGATACCTTTGGAAACTCGGTCTCGCTGGATGGCGATCGTGCACTGATCGGGGCACCGCGTGATGATTCGATGACGGGTTCTGCGCATTTGTTTTCGAGAACGGGAAGCGTTTGGACATCTGAGGAAAAGTTCAGCTTGGGTGGAACTGGAGACAGCTTTGGTCAGTCGATTGCGCTCAAAGGCGATACGGCAGTGGTGGGTGCTTTTGGAGATCATGTGGTCAATCCATTGACGGGGGATCTGGCTTCCCGGGCAGGCAGTGTGCATGTCTTCAGAATCAGTGCTGCTTCACCTGAGATTGAAGTGGAGCAACCCATTTCCAATCTCTTGGTGGATGGTGTGAGCAGCGTCAGTTTTGGCAATGCTGATGCGGGTCATAGTGTGCAGAAATCTTGGCAGATTCGCAATGTGGGCACTTCCAATTTAAACAGTCTGAATGTGATGCTGAGTGGTGCTCATGCGAACCAGTTTTCCGTTACGACACAACCCAGTGGAACGGTGGTGCCAACTGGCACGACGACTTTCTTGGTGACCTTCACTCCCACGACTCCTGGGGTGAAAAATGCGACTTTGCAGGTGATCAGCAATGATGGGGATGAGAGCCCTTTCGATGTTGCTTTGACAGGTCGTGGGCTAACGGCTCAGGAGACATGGCGAGAAGATTTTTTTGGCAGCATCGAAAACACGGGGACAGGTGCTGATCAGGAGGACTTTGATCACGATGGCATGATCAATCTCCTCGAGTTTGCTCTCGCGCTAGACCCCACCCTCGCCAACTCAAATCCTGGCATGTTACTGCCAGACTCGGGTGCTTGGGAGTTCAGGTATGCTCGCTCCAAGTTGGCTGTGACACTGGGCTTCACCTTCATTGTGGAGTGGAGTGATTCACTCGCTGCGAATGACTGGCATGTGACGGGAGTCACGCAGGAGATTTTGTCTGACAATGGCACTCTTCAGCAGATGGCTGCAAGCATTCCTGCCGGTGGCAATGATCGTCGCTTTGTTCGTGTGCGAGTGGTGGGGCTCTGAGATCAATGGGTGAACGACAAGAGCTCAGTCAGTCTCATGTTCCGTTCGGCCGCTGCCATGCTGAATGCATGGTGAGCCAATTAAAATCAGTATCTGAACTGACACTTGAACAAGTTTAAGCTTCGTTCGACTAAGCTCGACCGCTTATGAGATCCTCGCTCCTACTCTCGTGTCTGTTATTGACCTCCATGCCGCTTTG